>NZ_LUAZ01000092.1:0-4711 GCF_001647255.1 Cellulosimicrobium sp. I38E | reverse complement strand
CCTGCTGCGGGTAGGGGGGCGGCGAGGCGGTCACACCGTGTGGATACCAGTCGCCGGACGGGCGCGCCAGCGCCGTCCGTGCCGGTGGTGATCGCGTCGCGGTCCGGGAGGCGAGGAGAGGCACGGGCGGCCGTCGTCGGGGGCGGCGGGTAGCGTCGGGCCATGCCCTCGGACAAGGTGGACCTCAAGGCGCTGTACCGCGAGCTGTACGCCCCGCCGCGAGGCCGGTTCGTCGAGGTGGACGTGCCGACGCTCGCCTACCTCGCGGTCGACGGCGAGGGCGACCCGAACTCCTCGCCCGCCTACGCGGCGGCGGTCGAGGCGCTCTTCTCCGTCTCCTACGCGGTGAAGTTCGCGAGCAAGCGGGAGGGGCGTGACTACGTCGTCGGACCGCTGGAGGGCCTGTGGACGGCCGAGGACCCGGGCACGTTCGTGCGGCGGGAGAAGGCCGCGTGGCGCTGGACGCTGCTGGTGCTCCAGCCGGACTGGGTGGACGAGGACCTCGTCGTCGCGGCCACGGAGACGGTCCGCGCGAAGAAGGACGCCCCGGCCGCGCTCGACCTCGTGCGGCGCACGAGCCTCACCGAGGGCCTGTCCGTGCAGACCCTGCACGTCGGGTCGTACGACGACGAGGGGCCGGTGCTCGCGGAGCTGCACGACGTCTACCTGCCCGAGCACGGGCTGACGTTCGCCGGGCCGCACCACGAGATCTACCTGAGCGACGTGCGGCGCACGGACCCGGCGAGGCTGCGCACCGTGCTGCGCCAGCCCGTCCGCCCGGCCTGACGTTCGACGCGCCGACCCGCCGCCGACCCGCCGACGAACCGCCGACGTCCGGCCCTCACGCGGCCGAGCGGCGGCGTGCCCAGGCGAGGTCCGTGTCGTCGAGCACGTCGGTGAGGCGGCGGCCGGCGAGCGCGCGCGCCCAGGCGGGCGACGCGCCCTCGGGCACGGCCTCCTGGAGCACCCATTCGCGCACCCCGAGGCGACGCAGGTGCGTGCCGAGCGCGAGGAGCTCGGTGCGCGAGTGCACGCTCGGGTCGACGGTGGTGCGCACCTCGTGGTCGACGCCGGAGCGCAGCAGCACGGTCAGCGCCTCGAACGCGCGGCGCCCGGACGGGATCGTCCCCGTGACGACGGGGTAGCGCGAGGGCAGGTGCTTGATGTCGAGCCCGACCCAGTCCACGAACGGCAGGAGCCGGGCGAGCCGGGCCGGCCACGGCCCGGCGGTGTGCAGCCCGACGTCGAGGCCGAGGCCGCGCACGTCGTCGATCGCGCCGAGCAGGCCGGGGTGGAGGGTCGGCTCGCCGCCCGAGAAGACGACGCCGTCGAGCAGCCGCCGGCGCGGGGCGAGGAACGCGACGACCTCGGACCACGGGACCGCGTCGCCGGGCGGCGGCGACCCGTGAGCGGCGACCGCGCACAGGCCCGGGTGGTGGCAGTACCCGCAGTGCCACGGGCAGCCCTGCGTGAGGACCGTGGCGACCCGCCGCCCGGGCCAGTCCGTGACGGACAGCCGGTTCAGTCCGGCGACCACGAGGCCCGGGCGGGTCATCGGCGGCTCCTTCCGACGCACGACGGCCCGGCAGTCCGACGGGTCGGGGTCGCCCGCCGCGCTGCCAGGACCTCGAACGTAGCGCCGCCGCACGGTGCGCCGGACCGGTCCAAGGTCCCGACCTGCCCGGCGCACGGACGGCGTCCCTGGGCCGCGGCGCTCAGCCCGACGGCGGACCGCCGAACCCGCCGCCGCCCTGCGGGAACCCGCCGCCGGGAAAGCCCCCGCCGGGGACGTCCCCGCCCGGGAAGCCCCCGCGCGCGTCCGACCCGTCCGAGCCGAGCCCGGTCAGCCCCGACGACTCGTCGTCGTCCTGGACGAGCTGCTGGGCGAGGTCCGCGAGCACGACCTCGTCGCCGGCGGAGAGGCCGTCCGTGATCTCGGTGAGCTCCGGCCCGACGGCGCCCGTCGTCACGGTCACGGTGCGTGCCTCGGTGCCGTCGAGCACCCGGACCGTGCGCGCCGACCCGTCGGCCGCCACGGCGGACGTGGGCACGACGAGCACGTCGTCCACGGCGGCGACGGCGATGGTGGCGGCCGCGGACGCGCCCTCCGGCAGCTCGCCGTCGACCGGGTCGAGCGCGACGGTCGCCGCGTAGGACGGGGTCGAGGTCTGCGAGTCGCTGAGCACCGCGACGCTGCTCACCGTCCCCGTGTACGCGGCGCCGGTCGCCGGGACGGTCGCCGTGACGGGCTGCCCGACAGCCACGACCTTCACGTCCGCGAGGTCGAGCGTGGACGACAGCACGTACCCGCCGTCGCCGAGGATCGTCACCGCGGCGTCGCTCGTGCCGACCGACGTCCCGGCGGCAACGTCGACCTGCGCCACGGTCCCGGCGATCGGTGCGGTGAGCGTGCCCGCGACGGCGGCGGCCTCCGCGACGTCCACCTGCCGCTCCGCGACCGTCACGGCGGCGCGGTCGGCCAGGATGCGCTCGGCCGTGACGGTGCCCGACGACGTCGCGCGCCCGGTCGTACCGCTCCCCGACGGCGCGGAGCCCGCGGAGGGCTGTTCGCTACCGCCCGACGAGCCGCCCGACGTGCCTCCCGGCGCCGCGCCGGACGCCGCGCCCGAGGGCGTGCCGGAGCCGTCCCCCGACGGCGCGGCGGTGCCCGGGCCGGGCGTCGTCGGGGAGCCCCCGGAGTCGCCGGTCCCGCCGGTGCTCCCGGCCCCGGACTCCGCCTCCTGCGCGTCGAGGAGGGCCTGGACCGCGGCGTCGAGCGCGACGGACCGCTCGCCGAGCGTGGCGACGGTGTCGTCCAGGTCGGCGACGAGGTCGACGAGCACGCCCTGCGCGGAGCCCGTCGTCCGCTGGGCGGCGTCGGTCGCGACCAGCGCCTCCTGCGCGGCGAGGACCGCCGCGGCGCACGCGGCGAGGTCGTCGGCGGTGGCCGCCGCACCGGCGTCGGCCCCGAGGACGACGGCGCACGCGCCCTGGTCGCCCGTCGCAGCCTCGACGGCCGCCCCCGAGGCGCCGAGCGCCGTCGTGCCGGCGAGCACCGCGTCCTCGACGGACGCGTACCCGGCGAGCAGGGCGTCCTGTGCCGCCTGCACGTCCGCCTGCGCCGCGGAGAGCGCGTCGCGCGCGGCGGTGACCGCCCGCTCCGGTGCGTCGGTGCTGCTCGCGTCCACGGACACGGCGCGCGTCTCGCCGGTGCTCGCGGTGCCGACGACCAGGACCGCGGAGCCCGCGGCGGAGCTCGCGCCCACGGCCCCGGTGCCGGAGGCCCCGGACGTGGACGCCGTCGACGAGGCGCCCGACGCCTGCGCCTCGAGGTCGTCCGCCAGCGTCTGCTGCGCGTCGGCGAGCGTCTGCTGCGCGTCGTCGACCGCGTCCTGGAGGTCGTCGGCGTCCAGGGTCGCGAGGACGTCGCCCGCCTCGACGCGGTCGCCCGCCGCGACGGCGACGGTCGCGACCGTGCCCGACGTGCCGAACGTCGCGTCCGCGCGGGCCGCCGACGCGACGGTCGCGCTCGTGGACACCTGCTGCGCGACGTCGCCCGTCGCGACGGTCGCGGTGCGGTACTGGGCGTCCGCGGGACGCAGCGCGTAGGCGGTGCCGCCCGCGCCCACCACCGCGACCGCCACGCCCGCCGCGACGAGCCGGTGGCGCCGTGACCGGCGGCGCCGGCGGACGACCGCGTCACGCATCGCCACCACCGGAGCCCTGGTCGCCCTGGCCGCGCTCCTGGCCGTCGCGGCCGCCGGGGAAGCCCCCGCGGCCCCCGGGGAAGCCGCCCGTGCAGCCGTCGTCGCCCGGCGCGGAGAGGGTCAGGCTCGTCGCGGTGAGCGTGCCGTCGTCCCCGCTCTCGCCCTGCGCGCTGACGCACTGCCCGACGACGACGTCGTCGCCCGACCCGGTGCGCTGGACGGTGTAGGCGGTCGCGTCGTCGACCGTCACGGTCTCCTCGCCGCTCTCGCCCTCGGGCGTGGTCGTGGTCACCGTGATCGTGGTGCCGTCGACCGCGGTGACGAGCCCGGTCGTCAGGCCGCCGAAGCCGCCACCCGGGCGCCCCTCGCCGTCGGGTGCGCCGGACGGCAGGTCGGTCGGTGCGCCGTCGGGCAGGTCGGTGGGGAGGTCGCTCGGCGCCCCGTCGGGGCGCTCGCCGCCAGGGAACCCGCCGCCCGGGAAGCGTCCCCCCAGGCCGCCGGTGCACTCGCCGTCGACCGGCTCGCTCACGGACACGGTCGTGGCCGCCGCGTCGTCGGTCGTGTCGTCGCTCTCGTCCCCGGGCGCGCCGCCCGGGGAGCCGGTCAGGGCCACGACGCACGACCCGACGGCGACGTCGGCGAGCGTGCCGTCCACGGTCACGGTGACGGTCGTGCCGTCGGACCACGAGACCGCGGTCTGCGACTCGCCGTCCTGGACCTGCGCCGTCGTGCCGTCGACGGCGGCGACCTCGCCCGAGACGCCGGGCGTGCGACCGCCACCGCTCGGGAGCGCGTCGTCGGGGCCACCGTCAGGTGCTCCGTCCTCGGCGGACGAGGTGGACGTCGCGGGGTCGGGGGTCGCGGCGTCGGACGTCGAGCAGGCCGTGAGGGCGAGAGCGAGCCCGACGGCGCCCGCCGCGACGAGCGCGGCGCGCGAGCGTCGCCGGGGATCGTCGACGGGAACGGGGCCGGGCAGGGCGTCGGCGGCGGGACGGGGGAGCGGG
>NZ_LUAZ01000091.1:0-4725 GCF_001647255.1 Cellulosimicrobium sp. I38E | reverse complement strand
CCCGGGAGGCGGGGGAGGGGGCGGTGGGACCGGTCGGGACCCCGTCGTCGTGCGGTCGGGGCCGGACGTCATGACGTCGTCGGCGGCTGGCGCAGCAGGTAGCCCACGCCCCGCTTGGTGTGGATGAGCGGCGGGAGCGCGACGGGCTCGCCGTCGGGACCGGGCACCGTGAGGTTGTCGATCTTGCGGCGCAGGTAGGAGATGTAGGACTCGACGATGTTCGCGTCGCCGCCCCAGTCGTACTGCCACACGTGGTCGAGGATCTGCGCCTTCGACAGCACGCGGCCCGCGTTGAGCATGAGGTACCGCAGGAGCTTGAACTCCGTGGGGGAGAGGTCGACGTCGACGCCCGCGCGACGGACCTCGTGCGAGTCCTCGTCCATCTCGAGGTCGGCGAAGCGCAGCACCGCGTCCTCGACGGGCTCGGCGTGCGTGCGGCGCAGCACCGCGCGGATGCGGGCGACGACCTCCTCCAGGCTGAACGGCTTCGTCACGTAGTCGTCGCCGCCCACGGTGAGACCGGTGATCTTGTCGCGCGTGTCGTCCTTCGCGGTGAGGAAGACGACGGGCGTGTGCTGCCCCTTCTCGCGCAGACGGCGCGTGACGGTGAACCCGTCCATGTCCGGCAGCATGACGTCGAGCACGACGAGGTCGGGCTCGACGTCGCGCACGAGCCGCAGGGCGCTCTGCCCGTCCGCGGCGGCGTGGACCTCGAACCCGGCGAAGCGCAGGGACGTGGCCAGCAGCTCGCGGATGTTCGGCTCGTCGTCGACGACGACGAGGCGTGCCTCAGGCGTGGTGCTCATGCCCCCAGTGTCCTCCCGCGGTCTGGGAGTCGCCTGGGAACGGGCTCCACCCGCGGCCCGCTCGTGCGGGGCCTCCGCGCGGTGCGCGTGGGCGGCGTCGGGCAGGATGGCGGGCGTGCGGATCACGGTGGACCAGAGGCGACGGCGGCTCGTCGCGCAACAGCTCGCGCTCGCGACGGACCTGCCCGGACGCCCGGCGGCCCGCACCCCCGAGGACGTCGTCGACCGGCTTCTCGCCCTGCACGCCACCGACGCCCCGAGCGTCTACCTCTCCGTCCTCGCGCGGGTCCCCGGCCTCGTGCTCGACGACGTCCGGGACGCCGTGTTCCGGCGTCGCACCCTGGTCAAGGTGCTCGCCATGCGGCGCACGATGTTCGTCGTGCGGCGCGAGACGGTGCCCGTCGTGCACGCGGCCGCGGCGCTCGCGGTGGCCCGGCGGCTGCGCGCCCGGCTGCTCAAGGAGCTCGCGACGCTGCCCACGGACCCGCCCGTCGACGACGCGGCGACCTTCCTCGCCGCCGTCGAGGCCCAGGTCCACGCCGCGCTCGCGGAGCACGGGCCGATGGACGGCGCGAGCCTGTCGAAGGCCGCGCCGCTCCTGCGCACCGCGTTCCTGCCCACCACCGCCAAGACGTGGGACGTGCGCCGCACCATGACGTCCCAGCTCATGTCGCTGCTCTCCGCGGAGGGCGCGGTCGTGCGGGGCGAGCCGCGCGGGTCGTGGTCGTCCAACCGGCACGTCTGGTCGCCCGTCGAGGACTGGTTCCCGGGTGGCATCCCCGCGATGGAGGAGGCGGCCGCGCGCGCGGCGCTCGCCAGGTCCTGGCTCGAAGTGTTCGGGCCGGCGACGGTCAAGGACCTGACGTGGTGGACGGGCTGGAACCAGCGGGACACGCGCGCCGCGCTCGCGGCGCTCGACGTCGCCGAGGTCGAGGTCGAGACCGGCACGCCGGAGGACCCGGCCCCGCAGGCCGGCGTGATGCTGCACGGGACCGACGTGCCCCCGCCCGACGAGGTCCCGCTCGCGGGGCACGTCGCGCTCCTGCCGTCGCTCGACCCGACGACGATGGGCTGGGCCGCACGTGACTGGTACCTCGGCCCGCACAAGGCCGCGATCTTCGACACGATCGGCAACGCCGGCGCGACCGTCTGGTGGGAGGGCCGGATCGTCGGCGCCTGGGCCGTGCGCCCGGGCGGGGAGCCCGCGTTCCGGCTGCTCGAGGACGTGGGGTCGGACGCCGAGCGCACCGTCGCCGCGGAGGCCGAGCGCATCGCGGCGCTCCTCGGAGGCGACGGCGTGACGGCCTCGTTCCCCACGCCCCTGTACCGCGAGCTCCACGCCTGACGGTGGAGCCCAGCAGGTCGGTCAGAGGTAGCGCAGCGGGTCGAACTCGTCGAGCGGGATGATGCGCACGCGCGGCAGCACGGTCGTGAACGCGCCGGCGTGGTCCTCGAGGTCGAAGACCTCCAGCCCGCGCCCGGTGAGCTCGGTGAGCCGCACGTTGACGAACTCGCGGAAGGCGAGGACGCCCACGCGGCGGTCGGGGTCGTCGAGCAGCGTCTCGACCTGCGGCAGGAAGTCGCCGTCGTGGCTCGCGAGGAGCACGTCGCCCGGCTGGTCGACGATCGCGTCCAGCATGCGCTGGATACCGATGTCCACGACCTTCTCGCTGCTCGACCCGGCGAGCGGGATCGGCCGGTAGCCCATCGCGAGCAGCGCCTGCACGAACGACATCGGCATCTGGCCCGACGACGCGTTGAGGAAGAACAGCGGCGTGACGTCCTGGCCCCAGGCCTGGCGTGCGAACTCCACGATCCGGTCCCACCGTGGCCGCTCCTCCGGCGCGGGACGGTGCCCGAGGACGTTCATGCCGAGCGTCGCGTCGATGTTCTCGCCGTCGACGACGAGGTAGGTGCGGCGCGGCGTCGTCGGTGCTCGGCCGTCGGAAGTCTGGAGGTCGGACATGCTGGTCAGCCTATCCGCGCGACGGTCGCCTGCCATGTCCACGACGTGGGTGTTTGCGTCGGGGTACCCCGGAGTGGGTACCGTCGGACCTCGTGACCACGTACGACACCGACGCCACGGCCGCAACCGGAACCGTCCGGATCACGGTCGTCCAGAACTCCCCGGACGTCGCGCTCGACGCCTACGCCGACCAGCTCGCCGCCGACCTGCGGGTCGTGCGCCCGTACGACGGCGACGCGATTCCCACGGCGGACGAGGTCGGCGACGGCCTCGTCGTCCTCGGCGGGCACATGTCCGCGCACGACGACGAGCGCGCCCCCTGGCTGCCCGCGCTGCGCGAGACCCTGCTCGCCGCCGCGACGACCGGCGTCCCGACGCTCGGCATCTGCCTCGGGGCCCAGCTCCTCGCCGTCGCCGGCGGTGGGCACGTCCAGGTCTCCGCGCCTCCGGGGCGCGAGGCCGGCGCGACCCGCGTCTTCTGGCGCGCCGACGCCGAGACGGACCCCGTGCTCTCCGCGCTCGCCGCGGGCGACGCGCCGGTGCGGTACGTGACGAGCATGCACGCCGACGCCGTCGTCGACCTTCCCTCCGGCGCCGTCTGGCTCGGGTCGTCCAACATGTACCCGTACCACGGCCGCCGACTCGCCGAGGCCTTCGCCGCCGAGGTCCGCGCGACCGTCGGGCGGAGCGTCCCGGCCTGACCGAGGCTCACCAGTCGGAGGTCGGAGCGTTCTGGGTGGTGGTTCCGGACCCGATCGCGGGCGTGACCTGGGTGGGCGACACCTGCGGAGCCGGGGACGAGCCCTGCTTGAGGGCGGCGAGGCGCGCCTCGATCTCGACGGCCTCGCCGGACGTCTCGAGCTCGGCGAACTGGGAGTCGATGCTCGACGCCGCGACCTCGGCCTGGCCGATCGCCTGCGCCTCCTCGCGCCGCACGATCTCCTCGTAGCGCGAGATCTCGCTCGTCGGGTCGAGCACGTTGATGGAGCTGATCGCGCCCTGGACGGTCTGCTGCGCCTGGGCGCTCTTCTGCCGGGCGACGAGCGAGTCGCGCTTGGACCTCAGCTCGCCGAGCTTGTCCTTCATCATCGCGAGGCCTGACTTGAGCTTCTCGACCGACTCGCGCTGCGACGCGATGAGCGGCTCGGCCTGGCGGACCTCGCCCTCGGCGGAGATCTGCTTGCCGAGCGCGATCTTGGCGAGGTTGTCGAACTTGTCGGCGTTGGCGGTGTCGCCCTGCTGCCGGTAGCGGTCGGCCTGCGCGGACGCGGCGACGGCCTTCTGTCCCCACTCCTGCACGGCGGCGACGTCCTCGTTGTAGTCCTGCTCCGCGAGGCGCAGGTTGCCGATGGTCTGCGCGACGGCCTGCTCGGCGTCGGCGATGTTGTTCGTGTAGTCGCGCACGAGCTGGTCCAGCATCTTCTGCGGGTCCTCCGCGTTGTCCAGGAGTGCGTTGATGTTCGCGCGGGCGAGCTGCGCGATCCGTCCGAAGATGCTCTGCTTCTCCGCCATGGTCGTCCCTCTCTGGTGAGCCGTCTCGTACTGGTCGGGTGCTGCGTGCTGGTCTCGTCCGTCCGTCCGTGCTGGTCTGGTCGCGGGTGCTCCGGGTCCTCGTCAGAAGCGGCCGCCGCGGCCCGAGCGACCGCCCGAGGACCGGCCGCCGACTCGCCGAGGCCTTCGCCGCCGAGGTCCGCGCGACCGTCGGGCGGAGCGTCCCGGCCTGACCGAGGCTCACCAGTCGGAGGTCGGAGCGTTCTGGGTGGTGGTTCCGGACCCGATCGCGGGCGTGACCTGGGTGGGCGACACCTGCGGAGCCGGGGACGAGCCCTGCTTGAGGGCGGCGAGGCGCGCCTCGATCTCGACGGCCTCGCCGGACGTCTCGAGCTCGGCGAACTGGGAGTCGATGCTCGACGCCGCGACCTCGGCCTGGCCGATCGCCTGCGCCTCCTCGCG
>NZ_LUAZ01000090.1:0-4751 GCF_001647255.1 Cellulosimicrobium sp. I38E | reverse complement strand
TCGGTCACGGGGTCTCCGGGGTGGGTCGGGCGTCGGGGTGGTGGATCGAGTGCCGTGGGCGGAAGCCGAGCAGCTCGCGCGCGCGGCGGGTGTCGACGAGGCCGTCGCTCGGGCCGATCGCGCGGGTGAGGGGCACCTCCGGCGCGTACCGGGCGAGGAGCTCGGGGGTCGGGGCGTCCAGGAGCGTGTCGTCCGCGGCGAGCCCGACGACGTGCGCGCCCGTGAGGTCGGCCGCCAGCCCGGCCTCGATCGCCCCGGCCGCGTCGCGCAGGTCCAGGTAGGCCCAGCCCACGCGCGCCATGACGCGCGGGTCGCGGGCGACGGCGGCCGCGGTCTCCCGGAGGCCGGCGGCGTCGCGCACGTGCGGGAAGCGCAGCGCGACGACGTCGATGCCCCACAGCCGCCACGCCGCCCGGGCCGCGGCCTCGTCCGCCTGCTTCGAGAGCGAGTACGCGTCGGCGACGTCGGCGGGCACGTCCTCGTCGAGCGGGTAGTAGGCGGGACGGACGTCGTGCGGGTTCATGGGCACGCCGAACGCGTTGATGCTGCTCGCGATCACCGCGCGCCGCACGCCCCGCTCGCCCGCGAGCGAGAGCACGGCCCAGGTCGCGGTCGTGTTGGTCGCGTACACCTCGAGCGGGGTGCCCAGGTTCGGGTGCGGGATCGCCGCGAGGTGCACGACGGCGTCCGCGTCCTCGAGCCCGCGGCCCACGTCCTGCGCGGAGCGGGCGTCTCCGACGACGATCCGGTCGGCGGGGCACGGGTGCTCGAACGCGGTGGACAGCGCCGTGACCTCGTACCCGCGGTCGAGGAGGTGGCGCACCGTCGCGCGGCCGATGCCGCCGTCGGCACCGGTGACGAGGATGCGCGTCATGACCTCACCCTACGTCGCCGTCAGGGGTGGTCGTCGTGTTCTTGCGGGCTGCCTGTCGAGGTCTTGCTCTCCGAGATCGCGGCGCCGGCTCTCGCGCGGAGCATGCTCGCGACGTCCGCGAGCGTGCTGCCCACCGCGCGCGGCGCGCGCTCGGGGCGGAGGTAGCGCGCGTCGTCATCCGGGTCGTCGGCCTCGCCGGTCGCGGCGGCCTCGGCGCCGGTCCCCGCTCGCGGGGCGGCGGTGGGGAACGGGGCGGGCGCCGCCGTCGTGCCCGGCACCACGCGGCCGCCGCCCGCACGCCAGGCGAGCGTCGCGTCGACGAGGCGCCGGTACACGCCCGCGTCGAGCGGGTCGCGGAGCCACGCGTCCGCCGCCTCGGCGACGTGCCGCGCGAGCCGCGCGTCCTGGTCGGTCACGTCGCCTCCTGCCGGATGGTCGTCAGTCTTCGTACCGGCCCATCCTCCCGCGCGCGGCGTCGACCTGCTTGCGAGCGCCCGCGCGCCGGGCGACGGTGGCGAGCGGAGGTGGTCGCCGTGGCCGACGTGTTCCCCCGGATCGCCCAGGTCGTGCTCGACACGACCGACGCCCGTGCGCTCGCGGAGTTCTACCGCGCGCTGTTCGGGCTCGAGTACCGCGCGGGCGACGAGCCGCCACCGGCGGGCGAGCCGGACCCGGCAGGTGCGGACTGGCTCGTGCTGCGCTCCACGCCGGGCGGGGTCCAGCTCGCGTTCCAGCAGGTCGGCGCGCTGCCGCCGTCGACGTGGCCGGACGACGGCGTGCCGCAGCAGCTCCACCTCGACTGCACCGTGCCCGACGTCGCGGAGCTCGACCGGCAGCACGAGCGCGCCCTCGCGCTCGGGGCGCGCCTGCTCCACGACCGGTCCGACGACCCCGAGGAGCCGCTGCGCGTCTACGCCGACCCGGCGGGCCACCCCTTCTGCGTCTTCGTGGGTTGACGGCGCGTCTGCTCGGTGCTGACCCTGGACCTGCCGCAGCGTCGTGCGGCGGCGGGCCCGGGTTCGCCCCGGGCGGCCCGGCGCGCGATCATGCGTGCATGACCGCGACCCCGCTCACGACCGCCGAGCTCACCGACGTCTACACCGACCTGCACCGGCACCCCGAGCTCGCGTTCGCCGAGCACCGCACCGCCGGCATCGTCGCGGAGCGGCTGCGCGGATGGGACTACGAGGTCTACGAGGGCCTCGGCGGGACGGGCGTCGCGGGCGTCCTCGCGAACGGCGCCGGCCCGCGCGTCCTGCTCCGCGCGGACATGGACGGTCTTCCCGTCACCGAGCGCACCGGCCTGCCTTACGCGTCGACGGACACCGCGACCACGCCCGACGGGCACGAGTCCGGGACGATGCACGCGTGCGGGCACGACGTGCACGTCACGTGCCTGCTCGGCGCCGCCGCGGAGCTCGCCGCCCACCGCGACACCTGGCGCGGCACCCTCGTCGTCGTGTTCCAGCCCGCCGAGGAGGTGGGCGGGGGAGCGCGCGCGATGGTCGCCGACGGCCTGTTCGACCGTACGGGCGGGCGGCCCGACGTCGTCCTGGGCCAGCACGTCATGCCGCTCCCGGTCGGCGTCGTCAACCTCACCGCCGGGCCGGCGATGGCCGCCACCGACTCGTTCCGCGTCACCCTGCACGGCAAGGGCGGACACGGGTCGAGCCCGGAGTCGACGGTCGACCCCGTCGTCATGGCGGCCGCGACCGTCATGCGGCTCCAGGGCGTCGTGTCGCGCGAGGTCGGGGCGGGGGAGTCGGCTGTGGTGACCGTCGGTGCCCTGCGCGCCGGCACCCAGGCGAACATCATCCCCGGCTCGGCCGAGCTGCTGGTCAACGTGCGGTCGTTCACGCCCGACGTCCGCCGCCGCGTGCTCGCCGCGATCCACCGCATCGTCGACGCCGAGGCGGCGGCCTCCGGCGCGCCCGCCGCGCCGGACTACGAGGAGGTCTCGACGTTCGACCTCATGGTGAACGACCCCGTCGCCGCCGAGCGGACGCGGGTCGTCCTCGCGCGCACGCTCGACGAGCAGCGCGAGCGCATCGAGGCCGCCGGCGGCCGGCCCGCCGTCGTCGCGCTGCCCCCGTTGCCGGGCTCCGAGGACGTCGGCGACCTCGCCACCGCGGCGGACGTCCCGCTCGTCTACTGGAACCTCGGCGGGTTCGACCCGGCGCTGTTCGCCGCGTTCGACCTCGCGACCGCGACGGGCATGGGCAACCTGCCCGACGGCGTCGCGCCGAACCACTCCCCGTTCTTCGCCCCCGTCCCCGAGCCGACGCTCGACCTGGGCGTCGCCCTGCTCGTCGGCGCGGCGCGCGAGTGGCTCGCCGGCGACGACCGCGACGCCCGCCCGTGAGCGCGGCGCCCCCGGCCGCCGGCGGCGCGCGGGAGCAGGGTGCCTGGGTGCCCGACGGCGACCGCCCCCTGGTCCTGCCGCTCGCCCGGCGGCGGCCGTTCCTCCTCGTCCTCGGGCTCGGGCTGATCGCCGCGGCCGTGCTCGTCCTGCGCCAGGTCGTGCTCTACCCGGAGTCGGTGCGGGTGCCCCTCCCGGTCGCGGTGGTGCTCGTGACGCTCGTCGTCGCGTTCCTCGGCGGGCTGGGCGCCGCGACCGTCTGGGCCTTCGTGCGGGCGCCGCGCCAGACCGTGACCGTCGGACCCGACGGCCTGGCGCTCGGCGCAGGCACCCTGCGGCTCGACTGGGCCGACCTGGAGGCCGTCGCGGTCCACGTCACCGCCGTCCGGCCCGCGAGCACCCACCTCATGCCGAAGGGCCCGGCGAGCTCCGTCACGGTCTCGCTCCTGTGGCGCCCGCGCGCCGGTACCGACGACGCCGACCACCTGGCGACCCTCGCCCACCTCGTGCTCCCCGAGCCGTTCACGCACGAGCGCCTGCTGTCGACCGTCCCGTTCACGGCCGACCTCGACGTCCCCGTCGGGCGCGACCTCGACACGGCCCTGCGCCACTTCGCCGGCCCGGCCTACCGCCCTCCGGTGCTGCCGACGTAGGAACGTGGCCTCGCGCGACGACGCTTCGACCCCGGTGGGTGGCCGGTCAGGCGGACTTCTCCCGCGGGGTACGGCTGCGCGCGGTCGACGTGCGCGGCACGATCGTGGGGTTCACGTTGTCCAGCACGACCTCACGCGTGATCACCACACGCTCCACGTCATCGCGCGACGGAACGTCGAACATCACCTGCTGCAGCACCTCCTCCATGATCGCGCGCAACCCCCGCGCCCCCGTCCCACGCAACAACGCCTGCTCCGCGACCGCCTCCACCGCACCCTCGGTGAACTCCAGCTCCACCCCGTCGATCGCGAACATCCGCTGATACTGCTTCACCAACGCATTGCGCGGCTGCGTCAAGATCCGCACCAACGCCTCGGAGTCCAACGCCGACACCGACGCGATCACCGGAAGGCGCCCGATGAACTCCGGGATCAACCCGAACCGATGCAGATCCTCCGGACGCACCTGCGCGAACAGATCCTCCCCCGCACCCGTCTCGATCGGCGCACCAAAACCCACACCCCGCTTACGCGCCCGCGCCGCCACGATGTCGTCCAACCCCGCAAACGCCCCCGCCACGATGAACAACACGTTCGACGTGTCCACCTGGATGAACTCCTGATGCGGATGCTTGCGACCACCCTGCGGCGGCACCGACGCGCTCGTGCCCTCGATGATCTTCAACAACGCCTGCTGCACACCCTCACCCGACACATCACGCGTGATCGACGGGTTCTCCGCCTTACGAGCCACCTTGTCGATCTCGTCGATATAGATGATCCCCGTCTCCGCCTTCTTCACGTCGAAGTCCGCCGCCTGCACCAGCTTCAACAGAATGTTCTCCACGTCCTCACCGACATACCC
>NZ_LUAZ01000089.1:0-4755 GCF_001647255.1 Cellulosimicrobium sp. I38E | reverse complement strand
CGGGGGTCTCGGTCGGCGTCGGGTCCGGGGTGGGCTCGGGCTCCGGCGTCTCGGCCGGCTCGGGAGCGGTCTGCGTCGGGCGGGGGCTCACGGGCTCGGTGGTCGCGGGCCCGCCGGCGGTGGCCGACGGCGTCCGGCCCGGCTCGAGGTCGGGCAGCCCCGCCTGGCAGCCCGCGAGCACCAGCGCCGCCACCAGCGCGCCCACCGCCGCGCGCGCCGTCGTCCGCCGACGGCTCACCGGGCTCCGTCCCCGGCCGCCACCCCGCGCCACGGTCGCGGCGCCCGTCACGGGTCCTGCTGCCGCGCGCGCCTCCGCGCCCGTCCGCGCGCCCGCCGAAGCTCCGTCCTCCACCTGGTCCCCCTCGTGTGTGCTGCAGCGTCCGCCGCGGAGCACCATCATGCGCCCCGCCCCGCGGCAGGACGCCCCGCGGCGGCGCCTGTCGGAGGATCGTGACCCTGTCGTGACGCGCGCGCCGCGTGGCCCGTCCCGACGACGCCGCCGGTCGGCACCGCGGGGTCGCCAGCGTGCGGGCGGTCCCTCGGCGGGAGCCGCCCCCGGTCGGCTCAGCCCGCGGCCGGCCCGTCACCGGGCTGCTGGTGGAGCAGCGCCCCGCGCACGACGTCGAGGATCTCGTCGTCGGACAGCCCGGCCTCGCGGCCGGCGCGGACGAGCTCGTGCGCGGCGTGGCGCGCGGCGACGTCGGTCGGGGAGACGCCGTCGGACACGACGGTCCCGGCGCGGCGCCGCGTCGTCACGACCCCCGCCGCCTCGAGCTCGCGGTACGCGCGGGCCACGGTCCCGGGCGCGAGCCCGAGGTCCGTGGCGAGGGCGCGGATCGTCGGGAGCCGGTCGCCCACCCGGAGACGCCCCGCGGCGACGTGCGCCACGACCTGCCGGCGGATCTGCTCGTACGGCGCGAGGCCCGACCGCAGGTCGATCTCGACGCGCAGGTCAGGGGCCTGCATGACCGCGCCCCGTCGGTGTCAGGGCGCTCGCGTGCTCGTCCGCCCAGGTGTCCGGGTCCGGGGCGGCCCGCACGACGACCGCGATCGCCGCCAGCGCCAGCCCGACCGCGACGACCACGAGGACGACCGCCCCCGGGTAGCCCACCCGCGCCGCGGCGTTCGCGCCGACGCCGAGCATCCCCGCGGCCGTCAGCCCGAGCGCGAGCTGCGCGCCCCGCAGGACCCGGTGCGCCGACGCGCGGCGCAGGGCGACGTCCCACGCCTCGTCGACCTGCGCGACCGCCGGGCGGCGCGCGACGAGTCGCAGCACGCCCTCGGCGCCCGCGACGACCAGCACGGCCGCGAGCGCGAGCCACACGCCGTAGAACGCGCCGGGGTAGGGGCTCGCGGTGGAGGTCGAGTCGCCCGCGACGCGCGTCACCGACCGCCCGTCGTCGCCCGCCGTGAGCGCGCCGACCACCGCGAGCAGCACGACGAGCACCCCGAGCGACCAGGCGAGGCGACGCAGACCCCGGGGTGCGACGTCGTCGACGGTCCGCGGCCGCAGCGTGGCCGCGCGGACCGCGGTCCGCTGGCGCGGCCAGGTCCGCTCGCCGACGGCGTGCGCGCCGAGGAACGTGAGCCCGACGACCGCGGGGGAGAGCCCCACGAGCACGCCCTCGGCGAGACCGTCGACGGCGCTCGCGGCGGCCTGGGCGACAACCGCACCGACGAGGAGCGCCGCCGTGACCGCGGCGGCGCTCACCGTGGTCGCGTGCCGCCGGGCGGCGCGGCGCACGGGGTCCTCCTGGGCGAGCCCGTGGAGCGAGGGCTCGGGCGCGCGCGTCGCCGCCCGGACGACCAGCACGACGGCGACGCCGAGCCCCACGAGCACGGCCAGCACGGCACCGCTCCACAACAGGTCGTAGCCCGCCGGGAGGAAGAGGTCGACGCCCTGCGGCTCCTCGGGCGAAGTTTGTATCAACACATCAGTACATTCCCACGGCGACCCGGGTCGGTCAAGACCCGCCGGGCGCCGCGCCGTCCGGCGCCGTGCATGAGAGGTCTCTCATGCACGTCTCACCGCCGACCCACGCGCGTGCGGTGCGCTGGGCTCATGACGCTCGCCCCTCCCGCGCCCGACCAGCGCGCCTGGCTCGACCTGCTCACCGCCCCCGAGGCGGGAGAGCTGCTGGCCGTGGCGCTCGGCGCCGACGGTGCGAGCCTCGACTCGTGGCGCGTGCACCAGGTGCACGCGCGCCCCGGCGCGGAGGTCACGGTCGGGTACGACGTCGTCGCGCGCCGGGCGCTCGCGGCGCGCCCGGACGCGGCGGCCGCCACGGTCGACGCCGCCGAGTACCTGCTCGCCACGACGGCGCCCCTGTCGCCGGACGCGGCCGGACCCGGCGTCGTCCGCCTCGCGGACGGACCGCGCGTCGTGCACGTGTGGCGGCACCCCGCCGACCCGATGTTGCCCGGCCTCGCGGCGGCGTGCGACGCGGCTGAGCTCACGCGCCGCCTCGCGGCAGCGGGTGGGCTCGCGGACGGCGAGGCCGTCGAGTCGGTGTCGATGGTCGCCTACCGCCCCCTGCGGCGCGCGGTGCTGCGCGCGCGGACGTCCGCGCGCACGGTCTACGTCAAGGTGGTCCGGCCGGACCGGGCGCGCGCGCTCGTCCGGCGGCACGACCTCTTCCGGTCCACCACCGTGAGCGCCCCGCGCTGCCTCGCGTGGGACGACGACGGCGTGGTCGTCCTCGAAGAGGCGCGCGGCCCGTCGCTCGCGCAGCACCTCGCGGCGCTCGACCCGGACGACCAGCCCGGCGCGATCGACCCGCGCGAGCTCCTCCGCGCGCTCGACGCCCTCCCGGCGCGCGCGACGACCCTGCGCCGCCGCCCGGCGTGGGCCGAGCGCGTCGAGCACTACGCGGCGTCGGCGCTCGCGGTGCACGGGCTCGACGCGGACCGGGTGGACCGCGTCGCGCGCGCGGTCCGGACGGCCGTCACGACGCGCGACCCCGGGCCGGTCGTCGCGACCCACGGCGACTTCTACGAGGCGAACGTCCTGCTCGACGTCCCGGCGGCACCCGGCGACCCCGCCTCGCGGGGACGCGCCCGCGTCGGCGTCCTGCTCGACGTCGACACGCTCGGCCCGGGCTGCCGCGTGGACGACCTCGCGTGCCTCGTCGCGCACCTCGCCGTGCTCCCGACGCTCGCCCCCGCGACGTACGGCGGCGTGGGGGCGCTGGTCGACCGCTGCCTGGCCGTGTTCGACGAGCGCGTCGACCCCGCGGCGCTGCGGGCGCGCGCGGCCGGCGTCGTGCTGTCCCTCACGACGGGCGCGGCGTCGCGCGACCTCGCGGACGCGTGGCTGCGGGTCGCGGAGGAGCTGCTGGACGCGGCCCTCGGGACGGTCGCCGACGAGCTCGTCCCCGTTCCTGAGAGCACTCTCATCGGCGCCTCCTCGGCATCTCACGCGTGACCGCGAGGCTCGCACCATGCACGGCCGAGGGGTCGTGCGCACCATCGGACGAAGGAGAAGGATCATGAAGGCACGCAGCGCATGGATCGTCACCGGGGCGCTCGGCGCGGTCGGTCTCGGGGCCACGGTGGCGACCGCCCAGGGGGCGTTCGACGCCCCGGAGCCGGCGACCGTCTCGCCCTCGGTCCAGGTGAGCACGTCGTCGAGCACGCCGACCGACGCGCCCACCACGTCCGCGACGCCCAGCCCGGCCGACGTGCAGAACGGGACGTCGATCACGACGGTCACGGCGAACACCTCCGCCTCCCCGAGCACCGCGGGCTCGGCGAACACGTCCGGCTCGGCCGTGACGAGCCAGACCCCGAACACGCCCAACACCCCGCCCACGGCGAACACGGCGAACACGCCGCAGACCCCGAACACCCCGCCCAGCCCGGTCACGCCGCCGTCGCCGCAGTCGGCCGACTGATCTCGGCGCCCGGCTGATCGACCGGACCGCGCGACCGGGCCGCACCCGGGTCTGCGGGTCACGAGGGACCACCTCGGGACCTGCGGGCCCGGGTTCGGCGCGTCAGCGGGTGGCGTCGGCCAGCCGGTAGCCCATGCCGCGCACGGTGACGAAGTGCTCGGCCCCGAGCTTGTTGCGCAGGTAGCGCACGTAGACGTCGACGACGTTCGAGCCGGGGTCGAAGTCGTATCCCCACACGCGCGACAGGAGCTGCTCGCGGCTGAGCACCTGGCCCGGGTTGCGCAGGAACGCCTCGGCGAGCGCGAACTCGCGCGCGGAGAGGTCGACCTCGCGGTCGGCGGTGCGGGCGCGGCGCGTGCGCAGGTCGAGGCTGAGGGCGCCGTGCGTGAGCACCGTGACCTCGCCCGCGGGCTCGGTGCGCAGACGCAGCCGGATGCGCGCGAGGAGCTCCTCGAACCGGAACGGCTTGGCCATGTAGTCGTCGGCGCCGCCCTCGAGCCCGGCGACGGTGTCCGTGACCGACGTGCGCGCGGTGAGGATGATGACGGGGATCGCGTTGCCCGTCTCCCGCAGGCGGCGCAGCACGGTGAAGCCGTCCTGGTCGGGCAGGCCCAGGTCGAGCACGAGCAGCGCGAAGTCGCCGGTGCTGGCGAGGTCGAACGCCTCCCGCCCCGTCGCGACCGTCGTGCTGGCGTAGCCCGCGGAGCGCAGGCCCTTCGCCACGAACGACGCGATGCGGGTCTCGTCCTCCGCGACGAGGATCTGGCTCACCGGGTGGTCCTTCCGTCGGGGGCGGGGTGCGCGGGCGGGTGCTGGTCGTCCGGCCCGACGGCGGGCGGCACGGCCGGCGCGGGCCCGGAGG
>NZ_LUAZ01000088.1:0-4773 GCF_001647255.1 Cellulosimicrobium sp. I38E | reverse complement strand
ATCACGCGTGATCGACGGGTTCTCCGCCTTACGAGCCACCTTGTCGATCTCGTCGATATAGATGATCCCCGTCTCCGCCTTCTTCACGTCGAAGTCCGCCGCCTGCACCAGCTTCAACAGAATGTTCTCCACGTCCTCACCGACATACCCCGCCTCGGTGAGCGCCGTCGCGTCCGCGATCGCAAAAGGCACGTTCAACATCCGCGCCAACGTCTGCGCCAGATACGTCTTGCCCGTCCCCGTCGGACCGATCAACAAGATGTTCGACTTCGCCAGCTCCACGTAGTCCGGGTCGTCGGTGGCGAGGGCCTCGCCCGCCTCCTCGGCGGCAGCGGCGGCACGCACGCGCTTGTAGTGGTTGTGCACCGCGACGGCCAGGGCGCGCTTGGCGCCGTCCTGCCCCACGACGTAGCGGCTGAGGTGCGCGAAGATCTCGTGCGGCGTCGGGAGGGGCCCGTCACCGGTCACGACGTCCTGCGACGCGCTCTCGGCCTCGCGGTCCTCCTCGACCATCTCGAGGCACAGCGCCACGCACTCGTCGCAGATGAAGACGCCCGCGGGCCCGGCGATGAGCCGTTTCACCTGGCGCTGTGACTTGCCGCAGAACGAGCACGTGAGGGCGTCCGCCGCGCGCGGACCGCGCTGCCCGCGCGTGTCGTCGGTGCCGTCGGTGCGTGCCACCGGGTGCCTCCAGTCCAGTCGGTTGCGGCCGATCGTAGCCGCCGCCCACGACACGCCGGGACCGCTCTGCCGGGTCCGGGCGTGCCGGGCTCAGCCGGGCGGGGTGCCCGCGGACGGGCGAGGGCCGTCCACGTCCTCGGCCAGGAGCTGGAGCCGGCTGGCCGTCCGGAAGGCGTCGGGCCGGTCCGGCATCGTCGTGCGGAACGCGTCGAGGGAGTGGTGCGACGTGACGACGAGCTCGACGTCGGCGTCGACGAGCACGTCCACGACCGCGATGAACCGCTGCTGCGCCTCGCGGTCCACGTCGGTGAGGAGCGGGACGTCGGTCACGACCCAGCGGCGGAACCGCGCGGCCCAGTCGAGGTACTCGAGGGTCGACGTCGGGCGTCCTGCCAGGTCGTCGAACGTCACCCACAGCTCGCCCTCGCGGCCCTCGCCGTCGACCCGTGCGGCGGTCACCTCGAACGACCGCGTCCCGGTGCGGACGACCGCCCGCGCCTCCTGGGCCGGGGCGACGAGCCCGCGGTGGGCGAGCTGCGCCGTCGTGCCGGGGCGGAGCCACGCGCCCGCGGCGAACCCTCCGCGCCCGCGACCGCCGAGCGTCCGGTAGTCGGTCGGCCCGGCGAGCTCGACGACGTCGAGGTGCGCCCGCAGGAGCGCGATCCCCGGCTCGGCGACGTGGTGCCACAGCGGGTTCGGCAGCAGCGTGCCCGGCTCGTAGTTGGACGTCGCGAGCACGACGACCCCCGACGCGAACGCCCGTCGCAGGAGCCGGGTGAGCAGGGTCGCGTCGCCGGTGTCGTGGAGGTGGAGCTCGTCGAGGTAGAGCAGCCTCGTCCCGCGCAGGAGGTCGTCGATCGCGGCGTCGACGGCGCCAGGTTGTGGCTCCGGCGACTCCTCGGGCGGCCCGGGCGGCGTCGGCTCCGCGACCGGCGCGGTCGCCCGGGTGCGCCACCCGCGTGTCGGGCCACCCTGCCCGACGGCGGACCGCGGCCTGGCGAGGGCGCTCACCCGCTGGGCGTGGATCGCCGCGTGCAGCGCGCGGAACAGGTCGTACACGTGGACCCGCTTGGTCGCGCCGGCGGGGAGCCCGGCCGCGACGGCCGCGAAGAACGCCCCCGCCAGCCACGACTTCCCGCGTCCCGCGGGGCCCCACACGTACAGCCCGCGGACGGGGCGCCGTCGGGCCCCCGCGAACTCGTCGCCGAGCCGGGCGAGCCGATCGAGGAGCGCGGACTGGTCCGGGTCGAGCGAGAACCCCTCACGCGCGGCCGCCGCCTCGACCGCGCGTCGGACGCGGTCGAGGCGGCGGCTGGTCACCGGGTCAGCCTAGGCGCGGCGACCACGCAGGGTCTTGACCCAGACGTCGATGACGTCCCAGGCCGCGATGACGACGGTCGCCGCGATGATCCCGTTCGAGAGCCACGTGAGCGAGTCGCCGCCCGTGACCTCGAGGAACGCCGGGTTCACGAGGCGGTCGGCGCTCGCGAGCCACACGACCACCCCGGCGAACAGGGCCCCGATGACCGTGTTGACGGCGGCGAGCCCGACGGTCCACCGGCCGCGCGCGTACACGAGGATCGTGAGGGCGATCTCGGCCGCGACGAGCGCGACGAGGACGCCGGTCCAGACCGGCCACAGGTCGGGGTGCAGCACGGGGACCGCGGTGCCGTCGGGGCCACGGTAGGTCGCGACGTTCTGGAGGAGCAGCACGGCGGCGACCAGGACGAGCAGGCCGACCGACACGACCGTGTCGACGAGCGTCACCTCGCGGGGAGCGCGCTCGGTCGGGAGGCGGTCGACCGTCCAGGGGCCGGTGAGCTCGTCCTGGCTTCGCGGGGAGCCGTAGCGCTCCAGCAGGACGAAGACGAGCGTCGTCCAGAACGCGATCTGCAGGGCGACCGAGGCGGTCGTCCAGATGCCGCTCCAGATGGCCGACCCGACGGGGCCGCCGTCGACGAGGTCCGTGATGAGCACGATCGCCCCGGGGATGAGGGCGACCCAGAGCAGCACCTTGAGGAGGCGCAGCCAGTCGAGGTAGAGCGTGGGCCCGATGAGGTACAGCGGGCGACCGGCGAGGTCGGCCGCGAGGCGGTCGGGGTCGCCGAGGTCGTTGAGGACGTCGGTCTCGGCCCGGGCCGGGTCGGTGCCGGCCTCGACCTTGGCCTCGACGGCGTCGGCGACGGACGCGCGGAGCTCCTGCTCGAGGTCGGCGTGCTGGTCGGCGGGGACGCGGCGCAGCGTGGCGGCGACGTAGCGGTCGGTGAGCGTCATGACGTGCCTTCCTGGGAGTCGAGGGTGCGGAGGCTCCGCGCGATCGCGAGCCACTCGTCGAGCAGGTCGCGGGCGAAGCGCTCGCCCGCGGGGGAGGTCCGGTAGAACTTGCGCGGCCGCGCCTCGTCGGTGTTCCACTCGCTCACGAGGAGGCCCTGCTTCTCGAGCCGGCGCAGGAGCGGGTAGAGCGTGTTGGCGTCGACGGGGACGCCCGCCGCGGCGAGCGCCTCGAGGAGCCCGTAGCCGTAGCCGGGCGTGCGCAGCAGCAGCAGGCTCGCGACGACGACGGAGCCGCGACGCACCTCCTGGCTGTGCCCGGCGAAGATCTCGGGATCGGTCATGTCTCACACCATAGTGTGTGTCGCACAGTATGCGCAAGGCGCACATCATCGTGTCGACGCGAGAGCGCTAGACTGGAACGGTTCCAGAGAAGAGTGCGTACCTGCCGCGGGAGGCCGAGTGACCGACCTGATCGACACCACCGAGATGTACCTGAAGTCGATCTACGAGCTGCAGGAGGAGGGGATCCCTCCGCTGCGCGCGCGGATCGCCGAGCGCCTCGGGCACTCGGGGCCGACCGTCTCCCAGACCGTCGCGCGCATGGAGCGTGACGGCCTCGTCGTCGTCGGGGGCGACCGCCAGCTCGAGCTCACGACGCTCGGGCAGCAGACGGCGGTGCGCGTCATGCGCAAGCACCGCCTCGCCGAGCGGCTGCTCACCGACGTCATCAAGCTCGACTGGGAGCAGGTGCACACCGAGGCCTGCCGCTGGGAGCACGTCATGAGCGACCTCGTCGAGCAGCGCCTCGTCGCGCTCCTCGACCACCCCGCGCACGACCCCTACGGCAACCCGATCCCGGGCCTGCGCGAGCTGGGCGAGGACCTGCCCGAGGTCGAGTACCTCGACGGCGTCGTCTCCCTCCCGGTGCACCTGGCCGCGCGCGGCGCGACCGCCGGGGACGAGGTGCGCGTCCTCCTCCAGCGCATCGCCGAGCCGGTCCAGGTCGACGTGGAGCTCCTCGCGCGCTTCGCCGAGGCGGGCGTCTTCCCGCGCCAGACCCTCGTCGTCGCGGTGAACGACGGCGTCGTCACGGTCTCGGGCGACGGAGCCGACACGGTCCTGGACCTCCCGGACGACGTCGCGCGCCACCTCTTCGTCACGGCGGACTGAGCCGGACGCCGCGCCGTCAGGCTGCCCAGAACGACGTGAGGGCCGTTATCCGATGGATAACGGCCCTCACGTCGTTCTCGCGGGGAGTCGTCAGGCGGGGACGATGAGCCCGGCGGTCTGGGTCTTGGCGCGCTGGAGGCGGGCCTCGGCGTCGGACCAGTTGACGAGGTTCCACCAGGCGGTGACGTAGTCGGCGCGCACGTTCTGGTAGTCGAGGTAGTAGGCGTGCTCCCAGACGTCGAGCAGGACGATGGGGGTCAGGCCGAGGGTGAGGTTGCCCTGCTGGTCGTAGAGCTGGACGGTGACGAGCTTGGAGCCGATGGAGTCCCAGGCGAGGATGGCCCAGCCCGAGCCCTGGACGCCGGCGGCGACGGCGGCGAACTGCTTCTTGAAGGCGTCGAAGGAGCCGAAGTGCTCGTCGATCGCGGCGCCGATCTCGCCGGTGGGCTCGCCGCCGCCCTCGGGGGAGAGGTTGGTCCAGAACGCGGAGTGGTTGACGTGGCCGCCGAGGTTGAACGCGAGGTTCTTCTCGTGGAGGTTGATCGCGGCGAAGTCGCCGGTCTCGCGGGCCTCGGCGAGCTTCTCCAGGGCGGTGTTCGCGCCGGTGACGTAGGCCTGGTGGTGCTTGGAGTGGTGCAGCTCCATGAT
>NZ_LUAZ01000087.1:0-4885 GCF_001647255.1 Cellulosimicrobium sp. I38E | reverse complement strand
GCGGCGGCGATCACTTGGGGGTCGTGGGGGTCGAGGAAGACGGCGCGTTGGGAGGCGAGGAGGTCGTGCTCGTCCTGGACGGCGGCGGCTTCGGTGACCTTGTCGGCGTCGTAGAGGACGAGGCCGAGGTAGCGCAGGCGTCCGACGCAGGTCTCGGAGCACACGGTGGGCAGGCCGACCTCGATGCGGGGGTAGCACAGGGTGCACTTCTCGGCCTTGCCGGTCTTGTGGTTGAAGTAGACCTTCTTGTAGGGGCAGCCGGTGACGCACATGCGCCAGCCGCGGCACTGGTCCTGGTCGACCAGGACGATGCCGTCCTCGGCCCGCTTGTACATGGCCCCCGAGGGGCAGGACGCGACGCAGGCGGGGTTGAGGCAGTGCTCGCAGATGCGGGGCAGGTAGAACATGAACGTCTTGTCGAGCTCGGTCGCGACGTGCTCGGACATGTGGGCCAGGATCGGGTCCTGGTCCATGGTGGCGGTGGACCCGGCGAGGTCGTCGTCCCAGTTCGCCGACCAGGAGATGTTGATGTCCTTGCCCGTGAGCAGGGACTTGGGGCGCGCGACCGGGGTGTGGGCGCCCTGGGGGGCCGAGAGCAGCATGTCGTACTCGTACGTCCACGGTTCGTAGTAGTCGTGGATCGAGGGCAGGACGGGGTTGGAGAAGATCGTGGCGAGCTTCTTCAACCGCCCCCCGGCGCGCAGCTTCAGCTTGCCCTTCTTCGTGCGGACCCACCCGCCCTGCCAGCGGTCCTGGTCCTGGTAGGTGCGGGGGTAGCCGAGTCCGGGGCGGGTCTCGACGTTGTTGAACCACACGTACTCCACGCCCGTGCGGTTGGTCCAGGCCTGCTTGCACGTGACCGAGCACGTGTGACACCCGATGCACTTGTCCAGGTTCATCACCATCGACATCTGCGCCATCACCCGCACGACGCCACCCCCTCCCGCGCCGACGACGCCCTGCCCGCGACCGGTCCCCGCGCTGTTCCGCGCCTGGTCACGCGTGTCACGAGTGTCACGAGTGTCACGAGTACCGCACCTCCTGGCTACGTCGGCGGATGACAGTCATCTCGTCGCGCTGGTTCCCCGTGGGCCCCAGATAGTTGAAGGCGTAGGAGAGCTGGGCGTACCCGCCCGCGAGGTGCGTCGGCTTGAGGAGGATGCGCGTGAGCGAGTTGTGGATGCCGCCGCGCAGCCCGGACGTCTCGGCGAGCGGGACGTCGATCGTGCGGTCGGTCGCGTGGTGCATGTAGACCGTGCCCTCGGGCATCCGGTGGCTCACCACCGCCCTCGCCACGACCACGCCGTTGCGGTTGTACGCCTCGATCCACTCGTTGTCCGCGACCCCGATCTTGGCGGCGTCGGCGGGCGACATCCAGACGTTCGGACCGCCTCGCGAGAGGGACAGCATGAAGAGGTTGTCCTGGTACTCCGAGTGGATCGACCACTTGTTGTGCGGGGTCAGGTACCGCACCGCGACCTCGGCGTGGCCGCCGGAGGCGGGGTAGCCCGACGGCGACGTGTCGCCCACGACCGGCGAGTCGCCGAACAGGCGGTGCATGTCCAGCGGTGGTCGGAAGATCGGCATGTGCTCGCCGAGCTCGATCATCCAGTCGTGGTCGAGGTAGAGGTGCTGGCGACCCGTGAGCGTGTGCCACGGCTTGAGCCGCTCCACGTTGACGACGAACGCCGAGTACCGGCGGCCCCCGTGCTCGGAGCCGGACCACTCGGGAGACGTGATGACCGGCGTCGGGCGCGACTGCACGTCCGGGAACGTCACGCGCTTGCCCTGCTCGTCGAGCGCGAGGTCCGCGAGCCGGGTGCCCGTGCGCTGCTCGACGTGCTCGAACCCCTGCACCGCGAGCCGCCCGTTCGTCGTCCCCGAGAGCGCGAGGATCATCTCGCAGGCGTGCGTGTCCCGGTCCAGGCGCGGGCGCCCGGCCGCAGGACCGTCCTGGACGAGGCCGTTGCGACGTCCGAGGTCGGCGACCTCGGGCGCGGGCGAGAAGTGCACGCCCTTGGTGACCATGCCCGCCTTCTCGGTGAGCGGCCCCAGCGACGCCATGCGCGCGGCGAACGCCGGGTAGTCGCGCTCGACCACCACGAGCTTCGGCATCGTCACGCCCGGCACGAGCTCGCGCTCCGTCACCGGGAGCCCCGAGTCGGGGAGCGCGCCGTGCGGGACGGCCATCTCGTCCGGGGTGTCGTGCGCGAGCGGCGCGGCGACGAGGTCCTCGCGGACCCCGAGGTGGGTCGTCGCAAGCTCGGACACCTTGCCCGCGAGCGTGTGGAAGATGTCGAAGTCCGTGCGCGTCTGCCACGGCGGGTTGATCGCCGGGTTGAACGAGTGCACGAACGGGTGCATGTCCGTGGACGACAGGTCGTGCTTCTCGTACCAGGTCGCCGCCGGCAGCACGACGTCGGAGAACAGCGTCGTCGACGTCATCCGGAAGTCGAGCGTGACGAGCAGGTCGAGCTTGCCCTGCGGCGCCTCGTCCCGCCACGTCATCGACCGCGGGCGACGCTCGGGGCTCGACTCCGCCGCGTTGACCGCGGCGTCCGTCCCGAGCAGGTGCTTGAGGAAGTACTCGTTGCCCTTGCCCGACGACCCGAGGATGTTCGCGCGCCACACCGTCACGACCCGGGGGAAGTTCGCCGGGTCGTCCGGGTCCTCGCACGCGAACCGCAGGTTCCCGGCCTTGAGCTCGTCGACCACGTGCTGCGCGGGCTCCTTGCCCGCCGCGCGGGCCTCGTCCACGAGGTCGAGCGGGTTGCGGTCGAACGTCGGGTAGCTCGGCATCCAGCCGCGCTGCGCCGACTCGACGAGCGTGTCCGCCGTGGTGCGACCCGAGAACTGCCCCTGCGCGAGCGGCGACGCGAGCGCGTCCGCGGGCAGGCCGTCGTAGCGCCACTGGTCCGTCGCGAGGTACCAGAACGCGGTGCCGATCATCTGCCGCGGCGGTCGCGACCAGTCCAGGCCGCCCGCGTACTGCGCCCACCCGGTCACCGGGCGGCACTTCTCCTGCCCCACGTAGTGCGCCCACCCGCCGCCGTTCACGCCCTGGCAGCCGGTGAGCGTCGTCAGGGCGAGCATCGCGCGGTAGATCGTGTCGGAGTGGAACCAGTGGTTGGTGCCCGCTCCCATGATGATCATCGAGCGCCCGCCCGAGTCCAGCGCGTTCTGCGCGAACTCGCGCCCGATCCGCTCGGCCGCCGCGGCGGGCACCCCGGTGAAGCGCTCCTGCCACGCGGGCGTCGCGGGCGTCGCGTCGTCGTTGTAGCCCTCGGGCCACTCGCCGGGCAGCCCCAGCTCCGGGCGGTTCACGCCGTACTGCGCGAGCAGCAGGTCCAGCACCGTCGTGACGAGCCGCCCGCCGACCCGGCGGGCCGGGACCCCACGCACGACGACGCCGGCGCCGCCCAGGTGCGCGGCGGCCTCGTCGCCAGGCGCCGGGTCGAGGTCGAACCGCGGCAGCGCGACAGCGACCGTCTCGTAGGTGAGATCTGCCGAGGTAGAGCCCTGGTACCGCGAGGTAGAGCCCCGGTCCGCCGAGGTAGAGCCTTGGTTCGGCGAGGTAGAGGCCGGGTCGGACGACGGGCGCTCGGGGACGGTGTCGCGGGTGGGTGCGGCCTGCGGGGCGCCCCAGAAGACGCCGTGGGGGTCGGCGACGGAGAGCAGCGGGTCGATGTCGCCGAGATCGAGGTTCCACCGGCCGGCGTCGGCCTCGCCGTAGCGGTGGCCGAGGCTGCCGTTCGGGACGCGCGGGGTGCCGTCGGCGTCGAGCACGACCGTCTTGAAGCGGGCGTTCGAGGAGGAGGCGTCGTCGTCGCCGGGGCGACCGACGCCGTCGGGCAGGTCCGCCGCGGTGAGGAACTTCCCGGGCACGTAGCCCGACCCCGACCCCGAGCCGTCGCCGTGCTCGTCGAGGACCACGAGGTTCGGGAGGTCGGTGAACCGCGCCGCGTACTCCGCGAACTGCGGGGTGCGGCGCTGCGCGTAGTGCTCGGTGAGGATGACGTGGCCCATGGCCTGGGCGAGGGCGCCGTCGGTGCCGGGGTGCGGGGCGAGCCACTCGTCGGCGAACTTGGTGTTGTCCGCGTAGTCGGGGGACACCACGACGACCTTCTGCCCGCGGTAGCGGGCCTCGGTCATGAAGTGGGCGTCGGGGGTGCGGGTGACCGGGACGTTGGAGCCCCACATGATGCAGTAGGTGGAGTTCCACCAGTCGGCGGACTCGGGGACGTCGGTCTGGTCGCCGAACACCTGGGGGGAGGCGACGGGCAGGTCGGCGTACCAGTCGTAGAAGGACAGCATCGTGCCGCCGAGCATCTGGACGAACCGGGCGCCGACACCGTGGGAGACCATCGACATCGCCGGGATCGGGGAGAAGCCGGCGACGCGGTCGGGGCCGTAGGTCTTGATGGTGTGCACGTGGGCGGCGGCGACGATCTCGGCGGCCTCGTCCCAGGTCGCGCGCACGAGCCCGCCCTTGCCGCGCGCGGACTTGTAGGCGCGGGCCGCGTCGGGGTCGGAGGTGAGCATCTCCCAGGCGAGCACCGGGTCGCCCCCGACCGTGCTCTTCGCGCGCCGGTACAGGTCGAGCAGGGTGCCGCGGACGTAGGGGTAGCGCACGCGGGTGGGGGAGTAGGTGTACCAGGAGAACGCGGCGCCGCGGGGGCAGCCGCGGGGTTCGTACTCGGGGGAGTCGGGGCCGACGGAGGGGTAGTCGGTCTGCTGGGTCTCCCAGGTGATGATGCCGTCCTTGACGTAGACCTTCCAGGAGCAGGACCCGGTGCAGTTCACGCCGTGGGTGGAGCGCACGACCTTGTCGTGGGACCAGCGGTCGCGGTAGAACACGTCGCCCTGGCGCCCGCCGGTCAGGAAC
>NZ_LUAZ01000086.1:0-5668 GCF_001647255.1 Cellulosimicrobium sp. I38E | reverse complement strand
TGGGCGGGGTGGGTGGTGGTGCCGCGTCTACCATCCGCCGCTCGTTCCTCGCGGCTCCCGCCAGGCCCGCCACGACGCGGCACCACCACCCACCCCGCCCGGCGTCGTCTCGCCCTGGTCGTCGCTCACCCGGGCGACCGCCCGCGGTGTCGGTCTCGCGAACCCGGGTCCCGTCGCCGCATCCGGTCTCGGCGCGACACTTCCCGCATCGCCGCATCGCCGCATCGCCGCATCGCCGCGTCGCCGCGCCGCCGCACTGCCGCGCCGCCGCGCCGTCGCGCCGTCGCGCCGCCGCGTCGTAGGTCGCGCCACGGCCGCGACCGTCCCGGTCGTCGCGACGTCGCACGAGTCGTCGCGAGGTCGCGCCAGCAGGTGGTTGGCGCTGGGCCAGGGCGACTGACGAGCCGTGGTCGCCTGTTCGGCGGGCAAGGACCGGCTGGCCGGCTTGCCGCCGAGCCATGGTGAGACGACGGCCGAGCGGTGGGGGTGGGCTCGGATGCGAAGGGGCGTCAGAGCGGCGCTCCTAGAACCCACGGCCGAAGGACCCGGGGTGACGGCGCCGCAGCCCCGAGCACCGAGCCCACCCGCGCCGCGGACCCGACCCCGCGGGCTTGAGGCCCGACCGCACCCACCTCGCCGAACCACGGCTCTACCTCGCGCGACCACGGCTCTACCTCGCGCGACCACGGCTCTACCTCGCGCGACCACGGTTCTCCCTCGTGTGGCCACGGTTCTACCTCGGCCGGATGGGTCAGCCGCGGGTGTCCTCGGCGAGGGTGAGGAGGCGGGTGATGGTGTTCCAGTTGCGGCCTGTCACCGGGGTGCCGGCGGCCTTCGCGAGGACGGCCGTCGTGAGCTTCGAGCGGCCGATGCCGTCGGGGTAGGCGACGTAGAGGACGCCGTTCGCGACGGCGGCGCGCTCCGTCCCGCCGCGGTCGTCGATGGTGGCGGCGCCGTCCGGGTCGACCGGGGTCTCGCCCACGAGGACGAGGAGCGCGGCGGGCCGCTCCTGCGCGTCGACCGGGAGGGGGTTGCCGCGCACGATCTTGCGCAGGCGCTCGGTGGTGAGCACGGCGACGGCGGCGTCGACGCCGAAGCGTTCGGCGACGGCGTCGTGCAGGAGCCGAGCGACGTCGTCGGGCCCGGACGCGCCGGAGGTCCCGGGCGCGACGACGAGGTTGCCGCTGTTGACGACCGTGCGGGCGTGCGCGAACCCGAGCTCGCCCGCGAGCTCGCGCAGCGCGGTGGACGGAACCTTGCGCCCGCCGACGTTCACGGCGAACAGCAGGGCGACGTACGCGGTCACGACGACGCCCCCGGTCGTCGGTGGGACCACGGCGCGGCCTCCTCGAGGCGGGCGGCGAGGTCGAGGAGGAGTGCGTCGTCGCCGTGGTCGGCGCCGAGCATGACGCCGACCGGGACGATGGCGGAGGTCCCGTCGGGGTCGGTCACGCGCACCTCGCCGAGGGGGAGCGAGATCGCGGGGCGGCCCGTGAGGTTCCAGACGCTCGTCCACGGCGTGAACGCGGTCTGGGCCGCGAAGTCGGCGGCAGGGTCGTCGTCGATCCGCTGGCTCCCGACGAGCGCGGGGGGCTGGGCGAGGGTGGGGGAGAGCACGACGTCGATGCCCGCCCACGCGGCCGCGACCTCGCGCGTGAGCTGCTGCACCCCGCCGAGGGCCGTCGCGTACGCGAGCCCGCTCACGCCGCGCCCGCGCTCGCGCAGCCACCGGGTGAGCGGCACGAGCAGGTGCTCGCGGTCCGGCGGGACGGGCGCCTGGAGCGCGCCGACCGACCACAGGGCGGCGAACGCGTCCCAGCGCTCGGCGCCGAAGGGCGGGGGGATCTCGACGACGTCGTGCCCGAGCCCGGCGAGGAGCGCCGCGGTCGCGCGGGCGGCGTCGGCGCACGCCGGGTGCACGGGTGCGTCGGCGGCGATCACGGGCTCGAGCAGGAGCCCGACCCGGAGCCGCCGTCCGCCCCGCGCGGTCGCGAGGCGCGCCGTGAACGTGTCGCCCGGCCACGGCCGAGCGAGCACGTCGAGGAACGCCGCGGCGTCGCGCACCGACCGGGTGAGGACGCCGTGCGTGGCGAGCCCGGCGCCGTCGACCCCGTAGGGGCCCGGGCTCACGAGCCCGCGCGACGGCTTGAGCCCCACGAGCCCGCACGCGCTCGCCGGGATGCGCAGCGACCCGCCGCCGTCGCTCCCGTGCGCGACGGGGACGACGCGCGCGGCGACCGCGGCGGCCGCGCCCCCGCTCGACCCGCCCGCGGACCGCTTGAGGTCCCACGGCGTCCGCGCCGTGGGCCCGACGTCGGGTTCGGTGTAGCAGGGGAGCCCGAGCTCGGGGGTGGTCGTCTTGCCGATCATGACCGTGCCTGCGGCCCGCAGGAGCGTCACGACGCCGTCGTCGTAGGGGGCCGGGAACGGGTCGATCGCTGCCGACCCGGCACGGATCGGCGCGCCCTCGACCATCGTGAGGTCCTTGATCGGGCACGGGACGCCGAGGAACGGGGGGAGCCCGTCGGGACGACCGGGCGTGGGCCCCTCGACCGCGCTCCCCGCGCGGCGCGCCGCGACGAGCGCCGACTCGGCGGCGAGCGCCTGCGTGCGGGCGAGATCGGCGGTGAGGACCGTGAAGGCGCCGACGTCCGCGCCGACGCCCCCCGCGGCGTCGAGCGTCGCGTCGAGCACCTCGGTGGGGGAGGTGTCACCGGTCCGGAGCGCGTGGGCGAGGGCGGTCGCGTCGAGGTCGAGCAGGTCGGTGACGCTCATGGCTCGTGAACCTACGCGGCGTGCCACGACCGCGCGAACCGTCCGGGGTCGACACCCGGCCCGCCCGAGGCATATATTCCAAGCGGAATATTCCTCGCGGACCTCCCCGTCCGGGCCCGCGCGCCCGCGCCGTCCGCCCCTCCCGCCCGTGAGACCGTCCCGGAGACGACCGTGCCCGCACCACGCCTGAGCCCCACGGCGACCCTCGTGCTCGCCGTGCTGCTCGACCAGCCCATGCACCCGTACGAGATGCTCGTACGCCTGCGCAAGCGGCGCGACGACCGTCTCGTCCGCCTCAACCCGGGCGCCGTCTACCACGCGGTCGACCGGCTGGAGCGCGACGGCCTCGTCGAGCGCGCGGGCGTCGACCGCGACGGCAACCGGCCCGAGCGCACGGTCTACGCCATCACGGACGCAGGCGTCGCCGCGCACCACGACCGCACGCGCGAGCTCGTGCGCGAGACGCCGCCCGAGTACCCGGCCTTCCCCGTCGGGCTCGCGCTCGTGCACGACCTCCCGCGCGACGAGGCCCTTGCGCTCCTGCGCGAGCGTCGCGCCGCGCTCGCCGCCGCGATCGACGGGGTGCCCGAGCACCTCGACGGCGTCGTGGCGCGCGGGCTGCCTCGCCGCATCCTGCTCGACGCGTCCTTCCAGCTCCACCAGACGGCGGCGGAGATCGCGTGGCTCGACGCGACGATCGCCGACGTCGAGTCGGGCGCGCTGAGCTGGACCGAGGAGCCCGCGGCCGCCTTCCGCTTCCCCCGCACTGCCTCACCTCAGGAGACCTCGTGACCACTCCCGCCCCGGGCAGCAGCCCGAGCACGGCCCCCGCGCCCGCCGACGGCGGCTCGCGCGTCGTGCCCCTCGTCGACCTCCACGGCCGCAGCGCCTGGAGCATCCTGCCGCCGCTCATCCTCGGCTTCTTCATGATCATGGTCGACACCACGATCGTGAACATCGCCGTCCCCACGCTCCAGACCGAGCTCGACGCGTCCCTCGTCGCGGTGGGCTGGGTGAACAGCGCCTACCTGCTCTCCTACGCGGTGCTGCTCCTGCTCGCCGGCCGCCTCGGTGACCGGTACGGACCCAAGCCCGTGTTCGTCGTCGGTCTCGCGGTCTTCACGCTTGCGTCCGCCTGGTGCGGGCTGTCGGGCTCCATCGAGATGCTCATCGCGGCGCGCGTCGTCCAGGGCGTCGGCGCGGCGCTCATGACGCCGCAGACCATGGCGATGATCACGCGCGTCTTCCCCCCGCGGCAGCGCGGGGCGGCCATGGGCCTGTGGGGTGCGACGGCCGGCGTCGCGACGATCGCCGGACCGCTGCTCGGCGGCGTGTTCGTCGAGTCCTGGGGCTGGGAGTGGATCTTCTTCGTCAACGTGCCGGTCGGCGTCGTGGCGCTGTGGTTCGCGCTCACGCGCCTGCCGCGCCTCGCGACGAACAAGCGCTCGTTCGACGTGCTCGGCGTCGTGCTCTCGGTCGTCGGCCTGTTCGCCGTCGTCTTCGGCCTCCAGGAGGGGGAGACCTACGACTGGGGCACCATCACCGGACCGATCACGGTCTGGGGCGTCATCGGCGCCGGGCTGCTCGTGCTCGTGGGCTTCGTCCTGTGGCAGCGGCACCTCGGCGACGGCGCGCTCCTTCCGCTGCGACTCTTCCGCTCGCGCAACTTCTCGCTCGCGAACGTCGCCGGCATGTCGGTCTCGTTCGCGATGATCGGCATCTTCTTCCCGCTGACGATCTTCCTCCAGTCGATCCTCGGGCTGTCCCCGCTGCACGCCGCCCTCGTCAACCTGCCGGGGTCGCTCGTGTCGGGGATCGTCGCGCCGCTCGCGGGGCGCCTGTCCGACCGGGTCCCGGCCAAGTGGGTCGTCGCGACGGGCTTCGGCGTCCTCGCGGTCGCGATCGGCTGGCTCGCCGCGGTCGTGGGCCCCGGGGTGTCGGTCGTGACGATCGTGCTGCCCATGACGCTGTTCGGCATCGGCACCGGGTGCGTGTTCTCGCCGCTCGCCAACCTCGCGACGTCGGGCCTCGACCACCGCACCGCCGGCGCCGGCGCCGGCGCGTTCAACACCACGCGCCAGGTGGGCGGCGTCATCGGCTCCGCGGCGATCGTCGCGACGCTCACCGCGCGCCTCGCCGTCACGCTGCCCGCCGCGGCGCGGGACGCGGCGGCGTCGCTCCCGGAGCAGTTCCGTCAGCAGTTCGTCGACGGGTTCGCGAACGCGGGCTCCCTGCAGGGCGGCGCGGGCGGGTTCGACCTCCCGCCCGGGGTGCCCGACGACGTCGCGCGCCAGGTGACCGACGCCGCCACCACCGCGTTCCACCAGGGCTTCGCGACCGCCGTCGGGCAGACGCTCGCCGTCACGGCCGTCGTGCTCGTCCTGGGATTCGTGTGCGCGGTCGCGATGGCACCGAAGCACGTCGAGCACTGACTCCCGCGAGATCGGCCCGTGCGTCGCGAGGTCGACCCTCCGAGGGTCGATCTCGAACGTTCGGGCCGATCTCGTGGAGCTCTCGTCGGACCAGCGCGTGAACGGAGGGTTAAACCTCGCGCCGGGGGCGTGTCGGGGGTGGTGAGCGGAATCACACGGGCGTAGTTTCGAGGGGACGGACGGCACCACCGCCGTCCTCCGGGAGGCCAGCCGATGGGGTTCACGCTCCGCTCAGGAGGGCCGGCACCGGCGCTGCTGAGCCGTGGCACCCACGGCCCGACGGCCGGTCGCCTGCCTCGCCCAGAGAGAGAACGGCGCCCGCGCGCCGGAGGGGAGCCCTCGTGGTCCATTCCTCACCCACCCCCCGCCCCGGTACCTCACCCACGAACGGCGCCCGCGCGCCGGAGGGGAGCCCTCGTGGTCCATTCCTCACCCACCCCCCGCCCCGGTACCTCACCCAC
>NZ_LUAZ01000085.1:0-5931 GCF_001647255.1 Cellulosimicrobium sp. I38E | reverse complement strand
GTACCCGCGGTCGCCCGCGCCGCGCCGCCCGCCCGGACCCGACGCGCCCGTGCGCGGGGCCGCGCGGAACGCGGCCAGCAGGTCCGGGTTGATGGGCGGGTTCACGCCCGGGTCCGTGGGGTCCACGTGCCCCGCGTACAGGTCGAGCAGGTCCGCGCCGAGCGCCCGGCCGCCGCCCGCGGGCGCGACCCCGGTCGCCGGGTTCGCCGACGCGACGAGCACGTGCTGCCACAGCGGCACGGGTCGGCGCTCGCTGACGACGACGGTCGTGTCGCCGCGCACCATCTCGAGCCAGTCGCCGAACTCCTCCGCGTTGGACACCGTCGCGGACAGGGATACGAGCTGGACGTCGTCGGGCAGGTGGATGATGACCTCCTCCCACACCGGCCCGCGGAACCGGTCGGCGAGGTAGTGCACCTCGTCCATGACGACGAACGCGAGGCCCTCCAGCGTGCGCGAGCCCGCGTACAGCATGTTGCGCAGCACCTCGGTCGTCATGACGACGACGGGCGCCTCCCCGTTGATCGTCGTGTCGCCGGTGAGCAGGCCCACCGAGTCCGCGCCGTAGCGGCGCACGAGGTCGCCGTACTTCTGGTTGGACAGCGCCTTGATCGGGGTGGTGTAGAACGCCTTGCGCCCGCCGGCGAGGGCGAGGTGGACCGCGAACTCGCCCACGACCGTCTTTCCGGCACCCGTGGGGGCCGCCACGAGGACGCCGCGCCCCTCCTCGAGCGCCTCGCACGCGCGCTCCTGGAAGTCGTCGAGCGGAAAGTCGAGGACCTGCCGGAACTCCGCGAGCCGGGTGCGGGACGCCGCCTGGCGGGCCCGGGACGCGGCGTAACGGGCGGCGGGCGATTCAGCGGCCGTCATGGTGCCAGCCTACGGTCCGGCGCCGACCTCGCCGGTCGGCGCACGAGGTGCGGCGCGGCGGGCCGTCGGGAGGCGACCGGCGCGCCGTCGGCGGAGGGTCAGGGGGCGGCGTGGCCGGCCGTGTCGTCCAGGACGTGCAACGCGCCGGGGACCACGTCGACCCGTAGCGGCAGGGGACCCAGGTGCTCCCCGTCGGCGAACGCGTGCGGCGGGGTCGCGCCCGCCTCGGTCGCCGCGACCGTCACCGACGTCGCACGCAGGGTCCCGACCCCGGGGTTCGCCAGGTGCCGCCCCGCGTACATGCCGGGGAAGATGCGCGTCGCGCCCCAGCGCCCGAACGGGCCCGCGACCACGACGTCGAGCAGGCCGTCGTCGAGCGCCGCGCCCGGCGCGATCCGGATGCCGCCGCCGATGCGCGGCCCGTTCGCGACCGACACGAGCGCGCCCGGCGACTCCCACACCACGGTCCGCCCGCCCTGCGCGCCGGGGGCGTCCGCGCTCGTCCCGAGGGCGGCGCCGTCGAGCAGGAGGGGCGCGCCGGCGAGCAGGTCGGGCAGCTCGTCGCCCGCGGGCACGCCGCGCAGCGTGACCCGGTACCCGTACGGGCGGTACCGCGTGATCTCCGTGAGGGCCGAGCGCGCGTACCGCGACCGCCCGCGCGGCCACGTGGCCGCGTTCGCGTGGGCGTTGACGGCCGCGTCGATCCCCGCGGACAGCACGCCCGCGTACCAGCGGGGCGCCACCAGGTGCTCGCCCGTGACGCGGGCGGCGTCGACCGCGCGCACGGACGGCAGCGCGCTCGCCGAGGACCCGGCGCTCGCGGCGGTGCCGAGAGCGGTGAGGACGGCGTCCACGCACCGGTCGGTGCGGGTCGTGGGCAGCCCGAGGCCGTGCGCGAAGTCGTTGCCCGTCCCGACCGCGACGATGCCGAGCGGGACGCCGGTCCCGGCGGTCGCGTTGACGCCGAGGTGCACCATGCCGTCCCCGCCGACGACGACGAGGGCGTCCACCCCGGGTCGGGCTCCCGCGCCGTCGCCGCTCGGGCCGCGCACGGCGGCGTCGGCCGACTCCTGGGCGAGGGGAAGGCTCGGGGCGCTGAGGTCGACGACGTCGTGCCCCGCCGCGCGCAGCGCCTCGGCGGTGCGCGCCCCCGCGGTGCGACCGCGGCCGCGCCCCGCCGTCGGGTTGACGACGAGCGCGACCGTGCTCATGCGCGCCCCCCGCGCCCGGCGGGGCGCGGCCGGGGCGTGGCGCTCACAGAGCCAGCCGTGCGGCGTCGCGCTTGTCGACGCGCCGGTCGTGGAGGTAGCTGATGCCGAGCGCGGCGAAGTAGAGCCCGCAGATGGGCAGCGCCACGAAGATCATCGTCAGCGCGTCGGGCGTCGGGGTCATGACGGCCGCGAACACGAACGCGACGAGCACCGCCCAGCGCCAGCCCTTGGCCATCGCGGACGCGCGCAGGAGGCCGGCGGCGTTGAGCGCGACGAGCACCACGGGCAGCACGAACGCGAGACCGAACGCCAGCACGAGGCGCATGACGAAGCTCAGGTAGCCCTGCGCGTCGGCAAGGTTGGTCGCGCCGTCGGGCACGAACCCGGCGAGGATGTCGACCGCGTGGGGCAGGACCCACCACGCGAGGTACGCGCCGCCGAGGAACAGCGGGACGGACCCGCCGAGGAACGCGAACGCGTACCGCTTCTCCCGGGTCGTCAGACCCGGGGTGATGAACGCCCACAGCTGGTACAGCCACCACGGGCACGTGACGATGACGCCGAGGAAGAGCGAGACCTTGACCTTCATGTCGAGCGCGGAGGCCAGGCCCGAGAAGTTCAGGCTGATGACCTTGCCCTGCTCCTCCGCCGCCTTGAGCAGCGGCGCCTGCAGCGCCTCGAGCAGCGGCTCGTAGAGGAACCATCCGACGATCGCGCCGACCACGAGGCCGCACGCGGCGAGGAAGAGACGCTTGCGCAGCTCCAGGAGGTGCTCTCGGAGCGGCATCCGCCCCTCGGGGTCACGGGAGGTACGTGACACCGACTATCCCTTCGAGGTGTCGCCCGGTTCGGGCGACGTGGTCCCTCCGGTCACGGTCGGCGCGGAGGTACCGGTCGACGGGGTCGTCGTGCCCGGGCCACCCGCCGCAGGCGGGGGGTTGTCGTCCTCGCGCAGGTCCTTGACCTCGCTCTTGAAGATCTTCAGCGACTGGCCGACGCTCTTGGCCAGGTCCGGGAGCCGGCGCGCGCCGAACAGGAGCAGGATGACGACGACCAGCACGATGATGTGCCAGGGCTTGAGCATGCCCATGGGCTAACTCCTCCTCGAGGCGAACGGCGCTACGCGAGCGAGTCTACGCGGTGAACCCTACGCGTTGAACCGGCGCCAGCGGGACCAGACCTGCTCGTCGCGCCGCCGCCGCAGCACGCGCCGCTCCGCGCGCTCGGCGCGCAGCAGGTCCACGCGCTCCTGGAGCACGACGGGGTCGTCGAACAGCGTCGGCGCGGTCGAGGGCTGCGCCTCCTCCAGGGCGCGCGACAGCTCGTCCGCCCGCGCGCTCAGGTCCGCCGCGACCTGCGAGGCGCGCGACAGCTCGCGCCCCAGACCCTTCACGGACCGCCACAGGCGTCGCGCGAGGAAGAACGCGCCGACGAGCGTGCCCACGACGAGCAGCGTCCAGACCCAGAACCACATGCCGCCCACCCTAGCCAGCGGTCCGCTCGTCGCCCGCCCCGCCGTCGGGCTCGCCCGGCAGGTGCGCGTACGCGGACAGGGCGGCGCTCGCGGCGTCGCGCACGTCGCGCGCGACCGACGCGGGTTCGACGGCGAGCACGTGCCGCGCCCGCTCGGTGAGGAGCTGGCGCAGCCACACCGGGTTGGTGACGCGCAGGCGCACCTCGAACGCGCCGTCGGGCAGGTTGCGCACGGACTCGACGGGGACCTGCTCGGCGACGGCGCGCGCGGGGCTGGCGAACGTGATCGTCGCGAGCGGGGCGTCGCCGGTGGGGGTGAAGTCGACGTCGGGGTCGACGTCGTGCCCCTCGACGGGCTGGTCCAGCTCGGTGGCGGCGAGGATGCGGTCGACGCGGAACGTGCGTCGACCCTGCGCGCGGTGGCACCACGCGAGCAGGTAGGCGTGCTCGTCCTGCGTGTGCAGGGACACAGGGTCGACCTCGCGCTCGGACTCCTCGTCGGCGGCCGTCACGTACCGGATGCGCAGCCGGTGTCCCGCGACGAGCGCGCTCGTGATCGCGGCGACCACGCGCGGGTCGCCCTCGGGGGCGAGCTGCACGTCGAGCGCCGCCGCCGCCTCACCGGTCGCGTCGGTGAGCTTGCGCAGCACCGACTCGACGACTCCCGCGCGCTCCGGGTCGGCCTGCACCGCCGCGGTCTCCCGCATCGCGCGCAGCGCCGCGATGAGCGCGACCGCCTCGCGCGTGCCGAGCCGCAGGGGCCGGGTCATGCCGCGCGCCTCGGTGAGCCGCACGACGCCGCGCTCGATCGAGTCGGCGTCGAAGTCGATGAGGTCGTCCGGCCAGTAGCCGGGCGTGCCGGACACCCACAGGGCGTCGACGTCGTCCAGGACCTGGCGCTCGCTGACGCCGAAGTGCCGGGCGAGCTCCCCCACCGGCACCGGGCCCGCCCCGTCCAGGTACGCGACGATGCCCAGCAGGCGCACCAGCCGGTCGTCCGCGCGCTCAGCCACGCCCCGTCACCTCCGTCGTCCCCTCGCCCGTGCCCGCGCCGGCGTCCTGCGCGGAGCCCAGCGCCGCCGCGTCCCGCAGCCGCCGCACGACCGCCGCGCGCAGGTCCGGCGGCCCGAGCACCAGCACCGCGTCCCCGTACCCGACGACCTCGTCCGCCAGCGCGTACCGCACGTCGTACGCCACCTCCAGCACGTCCCGGCCCGCGCCGTCGCCCGCCCGCGCGTCCGGCACCGACCCCACGACCGTGCCGCGCGCCCGCAACGCGCCCGCCCGCTCCGGCACGACCGCCAGGCGCGCGACCCCGCCCGCGTCGCGCGTGCCCAGCGCCGCGTCCACGTCCACGTCGACCGGCACCTCGAACGCGTCGCGCGGGCCCGTCGCCCGCACCCGGCCCTCGACCCGGCTCAGCCGGTAGGACCGCGGCGCCCCGCGGTCCAGGTCGAACCCGACCAGGTACCAGCCGCCGCGCCGCGCCGCGATCCGCCACGGCTGCGCGCGCCGCGCCCGCACCTCCCCCGTGCTCGCCGCCCGGTACGTGAACGACACCACGCGCCGCGCCGAGATCGCGTCCATAAGCGTCGCGTACGCGTCGCCCACCGGCCGCACCTGCGGCGCCAGGCCCGCCACGACGTCCATCGCGGTCTCCCCCGCGCCCGCCGCGCGCAGCTTCGTCAGCGCCCGCGAGATGTCCGTCCGCAGCGTCTTGTCCTGCCAGAACTGCGTCGCCAGCGCCAGCACCCCCAGCTCCGCCGGCGTCAGGTCCACCGCGGGCAGCGCGTACGCGTCCTGGTCGATCCGGTACCCCACCTCGTCCGCGTGCCCGCCCGCGTCCACCGTGACGATCGGGATCCCCAGGTCGCGCAGCGTGTCCTTGTCGCGCTCGAACATGCGTTCGAACGCGTCCGGCGAGGGCGCGTCGCCGTACCCCGCCACGCTGGTGCGGATCTGCTGCTTCGTCATCGACGCGTTCGTGTTCACCAGCGCGATCACCAGGTTCAGCAGACGCGCCGCCGGATTCGTCGGCGACGACCCCGACGACGAGGGCGCGGGATCGGGCGCGACGGAGGGGGGCGTGGGCTCGGACATCGGCACCACGCTAGTCGGTCGATAGGGTGTGCCGCGTGATCACGTGGCGGACCGCGACCGTGGTGTCGCACGCGAAGGCCTGGACCGGCGCCCAGGAGCTGCACGTGCGGCTCCACGACCCCCTCCCCGGGCGGGACGACGACCCCGACGCCACCGTGCGCGCCCTCGCCTACACCCAGCTCGTCGGCGCCCCCGACCCCGGCGACCACGTGCTCCTCAACGTCTCCGCCCTCGCGCGCGGCCTCGGCACCGGCGGGTACGCCCTCGTCGTCGGGCC
>NZ_LUAZ01000084.1:0-6284 GCF_001647255.1 Cellulosimicrobium sp. I38E | reverse complement strand
CTCCCCGATCCCAGACCCGCCCCGCGTCCCCGACCCTCGGCCAACCCGAGCCGGCGGTCGACGCCCCGCCCCCGTCGCGGCGCAGCCTGCTGCGCGTGGCCGGTATCGCCTCCCTCGCCGCAGGCGCCGTCGCCCTCGGCACCGGCAGCGCCCACGCCACGCCCCTCGCCGGCGCACCGCTCGGCGCCAAGAACGACGACAAGCCCGACGCCGAGGTCCTCGTCGCCGCCACCGTCGCCGAGCTCACCGGTTGGAAGGCCAAGAAGGTCGACGACGGCACGGTCGCCCAGCTCCTCGGCCACGCCGCCGCGGGCGACGGCGCCGCCCGCCTCGTGCGCTACGACGCGAAGTCCACCGCCGCACCGAACGGCGGCACCGTCCTCGCCCCCGCCGACGCCACGACCACGGGCCGCTGGCACACCCTGCACACCGGCACCGCCGACTTCCGCTGGTTCGGCCTCTTCGGCCCGGAGAACCCCGCCGACGCCGCGCTCGACGCCCTCGTCGACGACCCGAGCATCACCCGCATCGAGGCCCACACCGACCTCAACTTCACCCGCCGCCACACGTTCACGCGCTCGAACCTCGAGCTCGACTTCGGCGGCAACACGGTCACGAGCGAGGGCATCGAGCGCAACGCGCACGACAACCCGTTCGGCGCGGTCCTGTTCTTCCAGGGGCGGGTGACCGACGAGACGCAGCAGCGCACGCTCGCCGCCACCCTCCCCGACCTCGTCGACGTCTTCGAGGTCGCGGACGCGGGCGCGTTCGCCGTCGGGCAGTGGTGGGCGCTGCGCTCGGACGAGCGCCCCGGGGGCGGAGGCGACGAGCGCGAGCTCCAGCGCCTCGTCCAGGTCACGCAGGTGCTCGACGCGACGCACGTGCGCGTCGACTACAAGAACGGCTGGGAGCTGCCCGCCGGGCGCCTGCTCACCTGGACGCGCGTCGAGCCCGTCGAGCAGGTGCACGTGCGCGCGATGACGTTCCACGGCTCCGGGCCCTTCGACGGCCCGGCGAACGGCGAGCTGCCCGACGACCGCGAGATGACCGGCTCCCACCCCGTCGCGTTCGAGTACGCGGTGCGCTGCGACGTCTCGGACGTGCACGGCCACCGCACGTGGTGGCCCGTGATCATGCGGCGCTGGAACACCCACTTCGTGACCGAGCGGTGCTCGGTCGCCAACCCCCCGACGGTCTTCTACGGCGGCGCCGGCTACCTCACGCAGCAGATCTACTGCCTGTACGGGCGGGTCTCCGACTGTACGAGCCACAACGCGCGGCACCTCAACGACCTCACCGCGTCGGCGTACTGCCTCGTGGAGAACTGCCACGGCGACGGCGACGACCAGGGCGGCAACCCGTTCACGACCCACGGGCAGTACGAGCACGACCTCGTGTTCGTCGGCAACAGCGGCCTCATGGACATCGCCAACTCGGGCGGCCAGTGGGGCACCGCGGCCAAGCGCATCACCGTCAAGCACCACACGTGCTCGTGGTTCGTCGCGGGCACCAAGATCACCGACCTCACGCTCGAGGACGTCCACGTCGTCGCCCGCTCGACCTTCGACCCGCAGGCGACGCTCACGATCAACGCCGACGGCGCGCAGGTGCGCGGCTGCACGGCCGGCTTCTTCGCCGTCGGGCAGCGGTCGTCGCTGTCGCGGCGCCCGACGGTCGTCGAGGACTGCGCGTTCGCGCTGCCCGCCGGGTCCGTGCTGCACCAGACGCCGGTGACGAACCCCGTGCACTTCGTCCGCACCCGCATCACGGGCGTGGACGGCACGATCCTGCGCGGCCCCGGCACCGTGACGTTCACCGACTGCGAGCTCGTCGGCGGCACGGGCGACACCCCGGCCGCCCCGGTCGACCTCGGCTCCGCGGACGTCACCGTCACGGGCGGGTCGTGGCGGGGCGTGGGCGTGCGGCTCAGCGGCGCGCGCGACCAGCGGCTCGTGCTCGACGGCGTGCGGGCGTCGGGCACGACGACGGCCGGCGCCCTCGTCTCGCGCGGCACCGGCGCGGGCACCGTGGACGTCACGCTCCGCGGCGCCGACCTGCGGGCCGCCGACGGCACCGCGCACGTCACGCTCCGGGCGGGCGACCGCTACGCCGCGACCGGGTCGCGGTTCACGGGCGGCCGCCTCGACCTGCCCGACGGCGTGCGCGTGCTCCACACGCGCAACGTCGAGACGGGCGTCGACCGCACCGGGCTCACGACGTCCGGCGACGGCGTGCTCGTCGACGCGAACCTCACAGTGTGACCCGCCCGGGCGACCACCCGGGCACCCGAACCTTCCTCCCCACCGACACCCGCGCCGTCGTGCACGGGCCGACGAAAGGACACCCATGACCCTCGACACCACGACCGAGCCGACGACGGCGGCGCCGGGCGAGGCCGCCCAGCCGCCCTCGCGGCGCAACCTGCTGCGCGTCGCCGGTATCGCCTCCCTCGCCGCGGGCGCCGTCGCCCTCGGCAGCGGCAGCGCCCACGCGGCGCCCCTCGCCGGAGCGCTCCCCACGGGCAAGAACGACAAGCCCGACGCCGAGGTCCTCGTCGCCGCCACCGTCGCCGAGCTCACGGGCTGGAAGGCCAAGAAGCTCGACGACGGCACGGTCGCCCAGCTCCTCGGCCACGCGACCGCGGGCGACGGCGCCGAGCGCCTCCTGCGCTACGACGCCAAGTCCACCGCGACCACCAACGGCGGCACCGTCCTCGCCCCGAGCGACGCCGGCGCCAAGGGCCGCTGGCACACCCTGCACACCGGCACCGCCGACTTCCGCTGGTTCGGCCTCTTCGGCCCCGACGACCCCGCGGACGACGCGCTCGACGCCCTCGTCGACGACCCCAGCATCACCCGCATCGAGGCCCACACCGACCTCAACTTCACCCGCCGCCACACCTTCACCCGCTCGAACCTCGAGCTCGACTTCGGCAACCACCTCATGACGACCGAGGGCATCGAGGACGCCGGGCAGGACGACCCCTTCGCGGCCGTGCTGTTCTTCCGCGGGAAGGTCACGGACGACGTCCGGACGAACACCCTCACGGCGACGATGCCGGAGCTGCGCGACGACTACGAGGTCGCGGACGCGTCGCGGTTCGAGGTGGGCCAGTGGTACGCGGTCGAGGTCAACGCGCTCGCCGGCCGGTGGGAGCGCGAGCTCCAGCGCCTGGTGCAGATCACGCAGATCGTCGACGCCACCCACGTGCGCGTCAACTACAAGGCGGGCTGGTCGCTCGCGAAGGGCCGCACGCTCACGTGGACGCGCGTGGAGCCCGTCGAGCAGGTGCACGTGCGCAACCTCGCGTTCCGCGGCCGGCCCGACGGCGACCAGTACACCGGCTCGCACCCGATCGCCTACGAGTACGCGGTGCGCTGCGACGTGGAGAACGTGCACGGCGTCGCGACCTTCTGGCCGCTCGTCATGCGCCGATGGAGCACGTTCTTCCGCACGGCGGGCTGCTCGCTGACCAACCCGGCGTCGGTCACGTGGGGCGGCGCGGGCTACCTGACGCAGCAGATCTACTGCAACTACGGGCACGTCGTGGACTGCCACACGACCAACGCGCGGCACCTCAACGACTGGACCGCGTCGTCGTACGGGCTGGTGGAGAACTGCCACGGCGACGGCGACGACCAGGGCCCGTTCGTCACGCACGGCCAGTACGAGCACGACCTCACCTACGTGGGGAACTCGGGCCTCATGACGTTCGCCAACTCGGGCGCGGCCTGGGGCGGCGCGGCCAAGCGCATCACGGTGACGCGGCACGTGTGCTCGTGGTTCGTCGCGCGCGTCAAGGTCACCGACCTCACGCTCGAGGACGTGCAGGTCATCCGCAAGGACGGCCTCGCGGGCTCGGGGATGCTGTGGGTCAACGCCGACGGCGTCCAGCTCCGCGGCTGCCAGGCCGACGACACGCTGATCATCTCCCAGGCCTCGGCGCTGTCGAAGCGGCCCAACGTCATCGAGGGGTCGCGCTTCGCGGTCCTGCCGGACACCGCGATCACCCAGGCGAACGTCACGAACCCGGTGCACCTCGTCCACACGACCCTGAACGGGCTGAAGAACGCCTCGTTCGCCGGGAAGGGCCGGGTCGTGCTCGACGCGTGCACGCTCGAGGCGGCCGAGGGCGAGGGGACCGTGACGGCGAGCGGCGACCTCACGGTGCGCGGCGGCGTCGTGCGCAACGTCGCCCTCGTCGCGGCGGGCGCCGCGGAGCAGACGATCCGGCTCGACGGCGGCGCCCGGCTGGAGGGCAAGCCCGCGGGCGGCAGCTTCCTGCGCCGGGCGAAGGCGGACAAGCCGGTCACGTGGGCGCTCGACGGCGTCCGGAGCACCGCGCCGTCGGGTGACACTGGACACGTGAACCTAGACGCCGGTATCAACAAGTGGTCCGCCACGGGCTCGACCTTCGCGGGCGGCAGCCTCGCGCTCGCGCCGTCCGCGCTGGGCGGCGACTCGTACGCCCTGCACAGCGGCAACGTCGAGCAGGGCGTCACCCGCACGGCGTTCCCCGAGGACGGCGACCGCGTCGTCACGACGGGCAACCTCGTCGTCTGACACCAGCCCGACGGCACCACCCGCCGAACCCGGGATCGCTCCCCAGGACGCCTTCACCCTGGGGAGCGATCCCGGGTTGGGCAGCCCGAGTGAGCCGCGGTGCGAAGGTCACAACTCCGCATCGCGTCGTGCGCGAGTTAACACGAGCGCCGATCTGGCGTAACATCGGCATGGCAGGCTTGCTATAGCAAATAGCAAACGAGGCCTGCCAGGGCCGGGAGACCCCCGCCCCGCAGGACCATCGCAACGGAGCAAGGACCGCACACGTGACCCCGAACCCCCAGCCTGTCACCGTCGCCCTCGTCGGCGCCGGCAACCGTGGTCAGACGTACGCGCGCTGGATCGCCGAGCACCCCGACCGTGCCCGTCTCGTCGCCGTCGCCGACCCCCGACCCCACCAGCGCGGGCTCGTCGTCGACCAGGCCGTCGCGGCGCAGGCCGGCCTCTCCGCAGCCCACGCCCTCGCCTCGGGCACCGAGTCGGGCGCGACGCTCGCTGTCGAACCGCGAGTCGAGCTCGCGCAGGTCGCGGAGTTCGCCGGCTGGCAGGACCTCGTCGCCGCGGGCGACGCCGACCGGGCCGCCGGGGGCACGGGCCGGCTCGCGGACATGGTCATCGTCGCGACGCAGGACCGCGAGCACCGCGACCCCGTCGTCGCGCTCGCGCCGCAGGGGTACGCGATCCTCGTCGAGAAGCCGCTCGCGCCGAGCCCGGAGGAGTGCCGGGACGTCGTGGACGCGGTCGAGGCGTCGGGCGTGCTCTTCGGCGTGTGCCACGTGATGCGCTACATGCCGTACACGGACCTCGTGAAGTCGGTCGTCGACTCGGGCGTCCTGGGCGAGATCGTCAACGTCCAGCACCTCGAGCCCGTCGGCTGGTGGCACGACGCCCACTCGTACGTCCGCGGGCCGTGGCGCTCGGAGAAGACGTCGAGCCCGATGCTGCTCGCGAAGTCGAGCCACGACCTCGACTGGATCCGCTACGTCACCGGCAAGCGGATCACGACGGTCGCGAGCTTCGGCTCCCTCAAGCACTTCCGGCCCGAGGAGCGCCCCGCGGGCGCGGCGGACCGCTGCCTGGACTGCCCGCTCGAGCCCACGTGCCCGTACTCGGCGCCGCGCCTCTACCTCACGACGCTGCGCGAGCAGGGCCCGATCTGGCCCGTCTCCGTCATCACGGACGCGACCGACGAGGCGGGCGTCGTCGAGGCCCTGCGCACGACCGACTACGGCCGCTGCGTCTACGGCTCCGACAACGACGTCGTCGACCACCAGGTCGTCGCGATGGAGCTCGAGGGCGGCGGCGCGGCGACGTTCACCATGACCGCGTTCTCCGAGCAGGACCACCGCAAGACCCAGATCTTCGGCACCCACGGGTGCCTCGACGGCGACGGCGAGAAGGTCCGCGTGACCGACTTCCGCGACGGCAGCGTCACCGTGCACGACGGCGGCCACCACGGCGCCACGAACGCCGCCGACGACCACGGCGGCGGCGACTCGGGGGTGATGGACGCGTTCGTGCGCGCCGTCGCGACGGGGGACCCGAGCCACGTCCGGTCGGGCGCCGTCGAGTCCCTCCAGAGCCACCTCGCCGTGTTCGCGGCCGAGGAGTCGCGCCACCGGCGCACCGTCGTCGACGTCCCGGCCCGCTGACGCGTCCGGCGCGACGACCGCACCACCCCGCACCTCCACAGCACCACACCGCACAGCACCACCCCACCC
>NZ_LUAZ01000083.1:0-123193 GCF_001647255.1 Cellulosimicrobium sp. I38E | reverse complement strand
GTCCGCGCCCCCTCGCCCGGACCCTCGCGGTGCCGTCCCTCCTCGGCGTCGTCGCGGCGACCGCCGCGTGCGCGCCGCGCATCGGCGTCCCGGTGGCGGACGACGCCCAGAACCCGCTGTGCGCGGACGTCGTGCTCGCGCTGCCGGAGACCCTCGGCGAGGACCTGGCGAAGGTCGGCACGACGAGCCAGGCCACCGCGGCCTGGGGCGAGCCGGGCGCCGCGGTGACGCTGCGGTGCGGCGTCGAGGTCCCCGGGCCCACGACGACGACGTGCCAGAGCGTCGAGTCCGAGGGCGGCACCGTGGACTGGCTCGTGGTCGAGGACCAGGGCACGTGGACGTTCACGACCTACGGTCGCGACCCCGCGGTCCAGGTCGTCGTGCCGCCGGCCGTGACCGAGGGCCACTCGACGGCGTTCATCTCGGACCTGGGTCGCGCCGTCATGGAGGTCCCGCAGACGCGCGCGTGCGTCGGCGCCGCCGACGCGGGCTGAGCCGGCCGGGTCAGCGGGTCAGCGCAGGCCGGTGGGGCGCTCGAGCGCGAGCGCGACGAGCTCGTCGATGAGCTCGGGGTAGCTCAGCCCCGACTTCTCCCACATGCGCGGGTACATCGAGAACGGCGTGAAGCCGGGCATCGTGTTGATCTCGTTGACGACGACCTGCTCGTCGGGCGTGACGAAGACGTCGACGCGCGAGAGGCCCTCGGCGCCGACCGCCTCGAACGTGCGGACCGCGATCTCGCGCACCCGCTCGACGAGGTGCTCGGGCAGGTCGGCCGGGCACGACAGCTCGACCCCGGCCTCGTCGAGGTACTTGGCCTCGAAGTCGTAGAAGTCGTGCGCCTCGCCCGTCACGACGATCTCGCCCGGCAGCGACGCACGCGGACGCGCACCCCCGCGGCCCCCGAGGACGGCGCACTCGATCTCGCGGCCGACGACGCCCGCCTCGACGATCACCTTGGGGTCGTGCTCCTGCGCGGCGGCGATGGCGGCGGGCAGGTCCGCGAGGTCGTCGACCTTGGAGATGCCGAGGCTCGACCCGGCACGCGCGGGCTTGACGAACACCGGCAGGCCGAGGGTCGCGACGGTCTGCGTCCACGCCTCCGGGTCGCGCTCGAACGCGCCCGGGCGGATCACGGTGTACGGGGAGACGGGCAGCCCCTCGCCCGCGAGCACGAGCTTCATGAAGTGCTTGTCCATGCCGACGGCGGACGCCAGGACGCCCGCGCCGACGTAGCGGACGTCGGCGAGCTCGAGCATGCCCTGGAGCGTGCCGTCCTCGCCGTACGGGCCGTGCAGCAGCGGGAAGACGACGTCCACCTCGCCGAGCACGCGCGGGACGTCGCCCGGGGTGAGGACGCGCAGCTCCCGGCGCCCGGTCGACAGCGGCAGGATGACCTCCTCGCCGGTCGGCTCGACCTGCGGCAGGCGCCCCTCCGTGATCTCCCAGCGCGCGGGCTCGTCGGCCGCGAGGACCCACTCCCCCGTCGGCGTGATCCCGACGGGGATCACGTCGTAGCGCGACCGGTCGATCGCGCGCAGGACGCCCGCGGCGGTCGCGGCGGAGATGGCGTGCTCGCCCGAGCGGCCCCCGAACAGCACGAGGACGCGGGGCTTGCGGGGCGCGCCGGTGGGGTGCTCGTCGGTGGACGGCACGGACCGGTCGGGGCTCTGGCTGGACATCGCGGACGACCCTACCGGACGCCTGCTCGCGCGCCCGACGCACCCCCGGGAACGATCCGGGGACGTCCCGCGTTGGGAGTGCCGTGGAAGACACGACTCTCGAGGCCCCCGCGGCCGACGACCCCGACCATAGTCCCGGCCGCACCGGCCCCGGCAGCGAGCGGACGCGCGAACGCGTCCCCGACGACCGGAGGGCGGTGCGGGCACGATGACGACCTTCCTCTCCCTCCTGCTCGGGCTCCTCGTGGTTCTCGCGATCACGGCGGCGACGGCCTACTTCGTCGCCCAGGAGTTCGCCTACATGACCGTCGACCGCTCCCGCCTGGGGGCCAAGGCGGAGGCCGGCGACGAGTCGGCCCGGCGCGCGCTCGCCGTCACCCGGCGCACCTCCTTCGTCCTGTCCGGGGCCCAGCTGGGGATCACCGTGACGGGCCTGCTCGTCGGCTACGTGGCCGAACCCTTGATCGGTGAGTCGCTGGGCACGATGCTCGGCGGCGTCGGCGTCCCCACGGGCGTCGGCGTGGCGGTGGGCACCGTCCTCGCCCTCGTGCTGTCGACGATCATCCAGATGCTCTTCGGCGAGCTGTTCCCCAAGAACCTCGCCATCGCGCGGCCCGAACCGCTCGCGAAGGGCCTGGCGCGCTCCACGACCGCGTACCTCACGGTGTTCGGCTGGCTCATCGCGGTGTTCGACAAGGCGTCCAACGCCCTGCTGCGCCTGCTGAAGATCGAGCCCGTGCACGACGTCGACAACACCGCGACCGCGCGCGACCTCGAGCACATCGTGGCGGACTCGCGCGAGAGCGGCGACCTGCCCGACGAGCTGTCCGTGCTCCTCGACCGCATCCTCGACTTCCCCCAGCGCGACGTCGAGCACGCGATGATCCCCCGCTCGCGCGTCGGCACGGTCCGGCCCGAGGCGACCGTGGCCCAGGTGCGCGAGCTCATGGCCCGCGCGCACACGCGCTACCCGGTCGTCGACGAGACGGACCAGCCGCTCGGCGTCGTCCAGCTCGCCGACGTCCTCGCGACCGCTCTGCCCGACGACGCGCCCGTCACCGACCTCATGCGTCCGGCCGTCGTGCTGCCGACGACCATGACGCTGCCCGACGCGCTCGGGCAGCTCAACTCCACGCGCAACCAGCTCGCGTGCGTCATCGACGAGTACGGCGGCTTCACCGGCGTGCTCACGGTCGAGGACCTCGCCGAGGAGCTCGTGGGCGAGATCACCGACGAGCACGACCCGGAGCAACCCGTCACGGTCACGGCCGAGGACGACGGCGTGTGGGTCATGGGCGGCGACGTCCACGTCGACGAGGCGGAGCGCGCCCTCGGGCACGACCTGCCCCGCGGCGACCACGAGACGGTCTCCGGGCTCCTCATCGCCCAGCACGGCGCCCTGCCGCGCGCGGGCGACACGATCGAGGTCCCGCTCCCGGACGACCCCGCCGACCTCGTCCACGACGAGCCGGTGCACCGCACGCTCGTCGTCGACGTCCTGTCGGTCGAGCGGCACGTGCCGCGCCTCGTGCGCGTCCGGCTCGTCGAGCAGCGGGGCGACGCCCCCGCCGCCGACGACGCACACCCCACCACGCACGAGGCTGCCCGCCCGACGGACGCAGCGGAGGAGACCCGATGAGCAACCCCTGGGTCGTCGTCGTGGCGACCGTCGCGATCATCGCGCTCAGCGCGTTCTTCGTCGCCGTGGAGTTCGCGCTCCTCGGCGCCAAGCGGCACCGGCTCGAGGACGCCGCACCGACGAGCCGCGCGGCGCGCGCCGCGCTGCGCAGCTCGAACGAGCTCACGCTCCTCATGGCGGGCGCGCAGCTCGGCATCACGGCCTGCACGCTCGCGCTCGGCGCCATCACCAAGCCGGCCGTGCACCACTGGCTCACGCCAGTCTTCGAGACGTGGGGCGCGCCCCTGTGGGCCGCCGACGTCGCGGGCTTCGTGCTCGCCCTGATCGTCGTGACGTTCCTGCACCTCGTCATCGGCGAGATGGCGCCGAAGTCGTGGGCGATCGCCCACCCGGAGCGCTCGGCCACCCTGCTGGCGCTCCCGATGCGCGGGTTCATGTGGGCGTTCCGCCCGCTGCTGCGCTGGCTCAACGCGCTCGCGAACCGCTGCGTGCGCGCCGTGGGCGTCGAGCCGGTCGAGAACGTCGAGGGCGGCGGGCAGGACGCCGCGACCCTGCGGCACCTCGTCGAGCACTCGGCGAACGTCGGCGCGCTCGAGGCGTCGTACCGCGTGCAGATCTCGGGCGTCATCGAGCTCGAGACCCTCACGGTCGACGCGCTCGTGCCGACCGAGGGCCGGCCGACGTCGGTCCCCGCGACGGCCACGGCCGCGGACGTGCGGGCCGCGTCGGCCCGGTCGGGGCACCTGCGCATCCTCGTCCAGAACGGGAGCGTCGTCCCGAAGGTCGTGCACGTGCGCGACACGCTCCTGGAGCCCGACGACCGGCCCGCCGGGGAGCTCGCGCGCCCCGGGTTCGTGCTCGCGTCGGGGACGACCGTGCACGCCGCGCTCGCGCGCATGCGCGAGTCGAGCGAGCAGCTCGCGATCGTCATGGACGGCGAGCGGTTCGTCGGCGTCGTGACGCTCGCCGACGTGCTGCGCCGCATCCTGCCGTCCCCGGACGAGCCCGCGCCGGTGCTCGTCGGCTGACCGGCTCGCCGGCCGACAGGCCCGGCGTACGGTGGAGGGGCCTCGGCGACGCACGTCGCCGGGGCCTCTCGCCGTCCGCCCCGACCGAAGGCAGGCCATGCCCACGCCCGTCGCTGCACCCTTTGCTCCGCCGTTCCCGGAGCGGCGCACCCTCCTCACCGACGACCTGCTCGACGCCGTCCGCGGCCGCGCGGCGGGCTACGACCGCGACAACGCGTTCTTCGACGAGGACCTCGCCGCCCTGACCGGGGCGGGGTACCTGCGCGCGCTCGTGCCCACGGCGTTCGGCGGCGCCGGGCTCGGCCTGCGCGAGGTCGCGCACGAGCAGGCGCGGCTCGCGGGCGCGGCGCCCGCGACGGCCCTCGCCGTGAACATGCACCACGTGTGGACCGGCGTCGCGCGCTACCTGCACGAGCGCGGCGACGCCTCGCTCGACTGGCTGCTCGAGGAGGCCGGTCGCGGCGAGGTGTTCGGCTTCGGGTACTCCGAGGGCGGCAACGACCTGGTCCTGCTCGGGTCCCGCACGGAGGCGCGACCGGACGGCACGGGCGGTTACACGTTCCACGGTCGCAAGATCTTCACGTCCAACTCGCCCGCGTGGACGCGCCTCGGCGTCCTCGGGCTCGACACGGCGTCCGACGACGCCCCGCGCCTCGTGCACGCGTTCGTCCCCCGGGACGCCGGGGTCGAGGTGCTCGACGACTGGGACACGATGGGCATGCGGGCCTCGCAGTCCCGGTCCACGGTGCTCGACGGCGCCCACGCGCCCGCCGACCGCGTCGTCCGGCGGCTCGCGCCCGGCCCCACCCTCGACCCGCTCGTCGTCGGGATCTTCACGACGTTCGAGACCCTCCTCGCGTCCGTCTACACCGGGATCGCGGAGCGCGCGCTCGAGCTCGGCGTCGCCGCGGCGCGCCGCCGCACGTCGATGAAGAACGACGGCGCGTCGCTCGCGCAGGACCCCGACATCCGCTGGCGCCTCGCGGACGCCGCGCTCGCGCTCGACGCGGTCTGGCCGCAGATCGACACCGTCGCGGGCGAGCTCGACGCGCTCGTCGACCGCGGCGCCGGCTGGTTCCGCGCGACCGCGGGGCTCAAGGTGCGCGCCACGGAGACGGCGAAGACGGTCGTCGACCAGATGGTGCGCGTCGCCGGTGGGTCCTCCTACTTCGCCGGGAACGAGCTCGGCCGCCTCTACCGCGACGTGCTCGCCGGGATCTTCCACCCGTCCGACGACGAGTCCGCGCACTCCACGGTCGCGCAGTCGCTCCTCGGCCCGCTCGACTGACGGACCGCCGAGCGCCGGACAGGTGGTCCTGGCTCGTCCTGGCGGTACGACGAACCCGGACGACCTGCTCGTCCGGCCGCGACCGCCTGGTCGGTGGTCAGGGGGTGGTTGTTCGGGGCACGTGTCGGGCGACCGGGCGTACGCTGCCGCCATGAGCGACCCGCACGTCCCCGCCCTCTCCCCCGCGACCGTCGTCGTCGCCGCAGGGCGTCCCGAGCGGGCGCAGGGCGCGCCCGTGAACCCGCCGATCGTGCTCTCGTCGACGTACGTCTCGCAAGGCGTACAGCAGCCTGGTGAGCTCCTGTACACGCGGATGGACACCGAGACGTGGCACCCGTTCGAGGAGGCTCTCGCCGCGCTCGAGGGCGGCGAGCACCCCGGCGTGGCCTTCGGGTCCGGGATGGCGGCGATCGCGGCGGTCTTCTCGCTCGTGCCCGCCGGTGGCAAGGTCGTGCTGCCCCGGCACGCGTACCAGGTGACGCTCGGCTTCGCCGACGACCTCGCCGCGCGCGCGGGCGTCGAGGTCGTCCGGGTCGACGTCGCGGACACCGACCAGGTCGTCGCCGCGCTCGACGGCGCCTCGCTCCTGCTCGTCGAGTCCCCGACGAACCCCATGCTCGAGGTCGCCGACCTGCCCGCGCTGCTCGCGGCCGCTCGCGAGCGCGGCGTCCTCAGCGCCGTGGACAACACGTTCGCGACCCCCCTCGGGCAGCAGCCGCTCGCGCACGGCGCGGACGTCGTCGTGCACTCGGTGACGAAGTACCTCGCCGGGCACTCCGACGTCGTCCTCGGCGCCGCCGTCGCGCGCACGGCCGAGCTCACCGCGACGCTGCGCTCCTACCGGACGCTCCACGGGTCGATCCCCGGTCCGTTCGAGGTGTGGCTCGCGCTGCGGGGCCTGCGCACCCTCGCGCTGCGCGTCGAGCGCGCCCAGGCGAACGCCGCCGAGCTGGCGCGGCGCCTCGCCGACCACCCCGACGTCGTCGAGGTGCGCCACCCGAGCCTGCCGACGGACCCCGGGCACGAGCGCGCGTCGCGACTCATGACCGGGTACGGCTCGATCCTCGGCGTCCGGCCTCGTGGCGGGGCCCCGGGCGCCGACGCCGTCGTCGGTGCCGTGCGCCTGTGGGTGCCCGCGACGAGCCTCGGCGGCGTGGAGTCGAGCCTGGAACGTCGCCGCCGGTTCGCGACCGAGTCGCTCACGGTCCCCGAGGACCTGCTGCGGCTCTCCGTGGGCATCGAGGACGTCGAGGACCTCTGGCGGGACCTCGACCGGGCACTCGACCGGGCACTGCGGGCACTCGCCGGCTGATCGTGCCCCGCGTGCGCTACCGCGCCTCGGCGTCCGGGCGCCCGCGTCGCGACGGGTCCGCCGGGTCCGTCGGGACGTAGAAGGCGCCGCCGTCGAGGTCGACGTCGAACGGCCGGCCCTCCGCGGGGCGCTGCACGATGTCGAGGCGCTGGCGCTCCTTCTCCTCGGTGAGGTACGTGCGGTTCGGCTGGAAGATCTCGACGATCTCGCCGAACATGCCCGACGACGCGCTCTCACCCCCGCCCGCGTCGCGGCGGGCGCGCGCCTCGGCGCCGGAGGTGAACCGCGTGATCCCGACGACGAGCAGCCCCGTGAGCGCGACCGCGACGAGGACGCCCACCATGCCTGTGCCGATCCCCTGCAGCATCTTCCGAGCCTAGCGTCGACCACCTGGAGGGGCCACGACGTCCGGGAACCAGCGCGCAGTTCGCCCGACACCGCGAGATGCCGCCGAGACACGGCCGTGACCCGACCGGGACCGGACCGTGCTCTGCCCGCCGCGCGAGCGTGACCTGCGGTTTCTACGATCGGTCCATGACGGCGCGAGGAACGATGCGGACAGAAGGTGGCGACCGAGGGCGACGCGGGGCCGCGCCGTCACCGCGGGCCGCGACAGCCGTCGTCGGGCTGCTGGCGCTCTCGCTCGCCGCGTGCACCCCCGGCGGCACGGACGACTCCCCGTCGCCGTCGGGCACCACGACGAGCGGCTCGCCCAGCCCCACGGACTCGCCGACCGGCGCCCCGGCCGAGAGCCCGACGGACGACGCCACGGCACCGGCCGACGACGCGACCGAGGCACCGCTCCCGTTCCCCGCGAACACCGACCCGGACACGCAGGACCCGTCCGCGGACGCGGCCCTGACCGTGACGGACATCCGGGTCGGGCACCACGACGGGTACGACCGGGTCGTCTTCGAGCTCGGCGGGACCGGGACGCCCGGGTGGCGCGTCGAGTACGTCGACCAGCCGGTCGACGACGGGAAGGGCGACGTCGTCGCGGTCGACGGCGACGCCTACCTCCAGGTCATGATCTCTGGCTCGGGGTACCCCATGGACACGGGCGTGGACGAGTACGCGGGACCCAACCCGGTGCGCGCGGGGGACGACGGCGAGGTCGAGGAGGTCCTGCTGCGCGGCGTCTTCGAGGGCTACACGCAGGCGTTCGTCGGGGTCGACGACGAGCAGCGCCCGTTCCGGGTGTTCTCGCTCGAGGACCCGACGCGCGTGGTGGTCGACGTCCGCGACGACGACTGACGGGGGCCCGCACCAGCGGGCCGCCCGACACCCACCCTCAGCGCTCCGCCGAGATCCCCTCGGCCTTCTGCGGCCGGGCGAGCAGGCCGCGCGCCATCTCGTCGACCGGCATCCCCTCGTGCAGCACCGCGACGACGCCGGCCGTGATCGGCATCTCGACGCCCACCTTCTGCGCGAGCTCGAGGACCGACCGGCAGGACTTGACGCCCTCGGCCGTGCCGCCGGTGGCGGCGATCGCGTCGTCGAGGCTCAGCCCCTGGCCCACGTGCTTGCCGAGGGTGTGGTTGCGCGAGAGCGGCGACGAGCACGTCGCGACGAGGTCGCCCATGCCCGCGAGGCCGGGGAACGTCTCGGCGTCCGCGCCGAGCGCGAGCCCGAGCCGCGTGATCTCCACGAGGCCGCGCGTGATGACGGTGGCCGTCGTGTTGTAGCCGAACCCGCGGCCCTGGGCGATCCCCACGGCGAGCGCGATGACGTTCTTCACGGCCCCGCACAGCTCGACCCCGACGACGTCGCGGTTGGTGTAGGGACGGAAGTACGACGACGAGCAGGCCCGCGCGACGTACCGCGCCACGTCCTCGTCCACGCACGACACCACGGTCGCCGTCGGCTGACGGTGCGCGATCTCCCGCGCCAGGTTCGGCCCGGACACCACGGCGACGCGCTCGGGCGGCAGCCCGAGGGACTCCGCGACGACCTCGCTCATGCGGCGGTCCGTGCTCAGCTCCACGCCCTTCATGAGCGAGACCGCGACGGCGTCGGGCTCCAGGTACGGGCGCAGCTCGGCGAGCGTCGTGCGCGCGACCTGCGAGGGGATCGCGACGACCACCAGCCCCGCGCCGGCGAGCGCGTCGCGCGCGTCGGTCGTGGCCCGGATGCCCGCGGGCAGCTCGATGCCCGGCAGCCGCTTCTCGTTGCGGCGGGAGAAGTTCACCTGCGCGGCGACCTCGGGGTCTCGACCCCACAGGCGGACCTCGCAGCCGGCGTCGGCGAGCACGGCGGCGAACGTCGTGCCCCAGCTCCCCGACCCGAGGACCGCGGCGACGACGCGCTCCGCGGCGGGGACGTCGTCGGCGACGAGCGGCGCGGGGCTGATCTCGACGGTCTGGTCGCCGCTCACCGGCGGCGCTCCGAACCCGGGTGCTGACGCAGGTCGAAGCGCTCCGCGGGCGCCTTCGCGCCGCGGATCTCCTCGAGCTGACGCGTGATCGCCGCCATGATGCGCTCGGTCGCCTCGCGCAGCGTCGCGGTGTCCTGCGGACGGTCGTAGAGGTCGGAGAGGTCGACGGGCGGTCCCGCGTGGACGGCGACCCGCTTGGGCGGGATCGGCTTGAACACCTTGCCGTACGGCGCCAGGAGCTGCTCGGCGCCCCACTGCGCGATGGGCACGACGGGCGCGCGGCTCGTCAGCGCGAGCCGAGCGACGCCCGTCTTGCCGACCATGGGCCAGCCGTCAGGGTCGCGCGTCAGCGTCCCCTCGGGGAAGAACACGACGCACTCCCCCTCGTCGAGGCGCGCCGTGGAGTCGACGAGGGACTGCGCAGCGCCTGCCGTGCCGCGGTGCACCGGGATCATGCCGGTGCTGGTGAGGACCCGGCCGAGGACCGGCACCTTCCACAGCGACGCCTTCGCCGTGATCTTCGGTGCACGGCCCTGGTCGTAGAGGAAGTGCGCGAGCGTCACGGGGTCGACCTCCGTGACGTGGTTCGCCGCGGCGATGAAGCCGGTCGGGGGCAGGTTCTCCGCACCGCGCCAGTCACGGCGGGTGATCGCGAAGAGGATCGGGCGCAGGAAGAACGCGAGGGTCCTGTACGCGCGCGGGGTCTCGGGCAGGCTCGGCACGGTCACCGAGCCTACCGGGCGCTGCCCTCCGCTCAGATCCAGCCGTGCCGCCGCGCCACGTGCGCCGCCTCGTGACGGTTCGCCGCCCCGAGCTTCGCGGCGGCCGACGACAGGTAGTTGCGCACGGTCCCCGGGGCCAGGTGGGCGCGCGTCGCGATCTCCTCGACGGGCGCGCCGTCGGCGGCGAGCTCGAGCACGTCCGCCTCACGGGCGGTGAGCGGGCTCGCGCCCGCCGCGATCGCCTCCGCGGCGAGCTCGGGGTCGACGTACCGACCGCCGTCGCGCACCTGCCGCACGACGTCCGCGAGCACGCGCGACGAGACCGTCTTGGGCAGGAACCCACGCGCGCCCGCCTCCAGCGCGCGCTTGAGGTAGCCCGGCCGGCCGTGGCTCGTGACGATCACCACACCGCACGACGGCAGGTCGCGCGCGAGGCGCTGCGCGACCTCGACCCCGTCGAGCCCGGGCATCTGGAGGTCGAGGACCGCGACGTCGGGCTCGAGCTTGAGGGCGGCGGCGACGGCCTCGGGGCCCGAGGCCGCCTGCGCCACGACCTCCAGGTCGTCCTCGAGGGCCAGGAGCGACGCGACGGCGTCACGGATGAGGTTCTCGTCGTCGGCGAGCAGGATGCGGATCACGCGCGCGTGGTCCTCTCGGTGGTGGGGGCGGGAAGGTCGCGGGCGCTGCCCCGCGCCGGCGCCCCTCGGGCCGCGCCGTCGTCGGGCACGCGCGCGACGAGGCTGTACCGACCGCCGTCGGACCACGTGCGCAGGCTGCCGCCGGCGCCCTCCAACCGCTCCCGGAGACCGACCAGCCCGGAGCCGCGCCCGTCGCGCGTCCCCGCGGGGGCGCCGTCGTTGACGATCTCGACGACGCTCGACGTCCGGTCCCGGTGCACCGTGATCGTGCACGTGCGTGCGGTCGAGTGCCGCACCACGTTGGTGACGCCCTCGCGCACCGCCCACGCGAGCGCCTCCTGCGCGGCGGTGCCGACCGGCGTCTCCTCGCCGTGGACGGTCGTCTCGATGCCCGCGGAGCGCAGGACCGAGCGCGCGCCGACGAGCTCGGCGCCGAGGTCGGCGGTGCGGTAGCCGGCGACGACGGCGCGCACCTCGCGCAGCGCGTCCTGCGCGATGCGGCGCACCTCGAGCATCTGCTCCTCCGCGCCGGGGCGGCCGCGGGCGGCCAGCTCCGCGGCGAGCTCGCTCTTCACGGCGACGACGGAGAGCGTCCGGCCGAAGACGTCGTGCAGGTCGCGGGAGAACCGCAGCCGCTCCTCCGCGACGGCCAGCCGTGCGTGGAGCACGCGCGTGCGCTCCTGCTCCCACACGATGCCGAGCATCCACACGGACACGCGGTACGACCCGAAGATCGCGACGAGCATGACCGTGCCGGAGAGTCCGAGCCCGACCGCCATGCCCACGGTGGTCGATGAGATCGGTCCGGTCCCCACCCACACGGAGCATCCCGTGACCGTGCCGAAGACGATGGCGAGGAGGGCGAGGCGACGGAAGGTGAGGAGCGGCACCACGGCGAGCGTGCCGAAGCCGACCCCCACCAGGAGCGCGTAGTACCGGGCGCTCCCGGCGACGTCCTCCGCCGAGTCGACGGGGAAGGTCCAGAACCCGACCGCCGCGACCGCGAGGGACAGGGTCCCGTGCAGGGCGAGCAGCCACGGGCGCACGACCGGGCCCCCGAGGAAGTGCACGACCCCCGCCCGGAGCAGCGCGAGGCACGTGACGGTGTGCACGAGCACGAGCACGAGCCACGCGTTGACGGCCCCCGGCCGGAACGTCGGGTCGGAACCGACGAGCACGAGCGCGAGGAACGGCTCGAACAGCGAGAGCAGGTACAGCGACCAGCGCGTGTAGGTGTCGAACCGCTCGGGCGCGGTCCGACGGCTCCACACGTCGAGGAACGTGCGCGGTCGGGTGATCACGTCGACCAGCGTCCCACGCACGGGCGCCGCACGGCCGTGACAGGCGTCATGAGCTGCGGCGACGGGCGGTCCGGGTCAGTCGCGGCGGACGTCGGCGCCGAGGGCGACCAGCTTCTCCTGGAAGTTCTCGTAGCCGCGGTCGATCAGGCTGATCCCGCGCACCGTCGAGGTGCCCTTCGCCGCGAGCGCCGCGATGAGGTGGGAGAAGCCGCCGCGCAGGTCGGGGACCTCGATGTCGGCCGCGGCCAGCGGCGTCGGGCCGGAGATCACCGCGGAGTGGTGGAAGTTGCGCTGGCCGAACCGGCAGTCGCGACCGCCCAGGCACTCCTTGTAGACCTGGATGGTCGCGCCCATGCCGCGCAGCGCGTCCGTGAAGCCGAACCGGTTCTCGTAGACCGTCTCGTGCACGATCGACAGGCCCTTGGCCTGGGTGAGCGCGACGACGAGCGGCTGCTGCCAGTCCGTCATGAAGCCGGGGTGCACGTCGGTCTCGAGCACGATCGGGGAGAGGTCGCCGCCCGGGTGCCAGAACCGGATGCCGTCGTCCTGCACGTCGAACCGGCCGCCGACCTTGCGGAAGGTGTTGAGGAACGTCATCATCTCGGGCTGCGTCGCGCCCTTGACCGTGATGTCGCCGCCGGTGGCGAGCGCGGCCGACGCCCACGAGGCCGCCTCGATGCGGTCGCCGAGCGCGGTGTGCGTGTAGCCGTCGAGGCGGTCCACTCCCTCGATGCGGATCACGCGGTCGGTGTCGACCGAGATGATCGCGCCCATCTTCTGGAGCACCGCGATGAGGTCCATGATCTCGGGCTCGATCGCGGCGTTCGCGAGCTCCGTGATGCCCTCGGCGCGCACGGCCGTGAGCAGGAGCTGCTCCGTGGCACCGACCGACGGGTACGGCAGCGCGATCTTGGTGCCCTGGAGGCGGCGCGGGGCGCGGATGTGGATCCCGTTCTCGCGCTTGTCCACGACGGCACCGAACTGGCGCAGGATGTCCAGGTGGTAGTTGATCGGCCGGTCGCCGATCCGGCACCCGCCCAGGTCGGGGATGAACGCCTCGCCCAGGCGGTGCAGCAGCGGGCCGCAGAACAGGATGGGGATACGGCTCGAGCCCGCGTGCGCGTCGATGTCCGCGACGTGCGCCGACTCGACGTTGGAGGGGTCCAGGTCGAGGATCCCCGCGTCGGGGTCGGACTTCACCGCCACGCCGTGCAGCTCCAGCAGCCCCGTCACGACGCCCACGTCGCGGATCTGCGGCACGTTGCGCAGCACGCTCGGCGACTCCCCCAGCAACGACGCCACCATCGCCTTGGACACGAAGTTCTTCGCGCCACGCACGGTGATCGTCCCGTCCAGCGGGGTCCCGCCGTTGACGTACAGCACATCCTTCATGAGCTCTGGTCGCCCTCTCGCCAAGCCGATGGTCCGTGGTGCCCCTGCGGGCCCGGGCCCGCGCGTCGGGCCGCGGACGGCTCGTCCGCGGCCGCGGGTCCCGAGTGCGCCAACGTGCGGCACCCGGAGATTATTCACCCACTGCGGGCATGCTCGCCGCCATCCGGACGGCGGCGGCCGTCCCCGACACGTTACTCCCCGGTACGCCCGCCCGTGCCGGGTGGCTCGTGGGCCGAGACACGGGCAGGCGTCCGGCGTGTCAGACGGCGGTCGCGTCGAACCCCGCGACGTACCGGTCGATCTCGGCGAGGTAGGCGGCCCGCTGGGAGTCACCCAGCCACGACGCCTCGAACGAGTTCCGCGCGAGCTGCACGACCTCCTCCGTCGTCAGCCCCGCCGCCTCCGCGAGCGCCACGTAGTTGTCCGCCACGTAGCCGCCGAAGTACGCCGGGTCGTCGGAGTTCACCGTGACGCGCACGCCCGAGCGCAGCAGGCCCGCGATCTCCGTCGCCTTCATGTCGTCGGTCACGAACGAGTTCGAGATCGGGCAGGTCGTGAGACCCAGCCCGCGGTCGCGCACGACGTCGACGAGCGCCGGGTCCTCGACGACGTTCGTGCCGTGGTCCACGCGGTCCACGCCGATCTCGTCGAGCACGGTGCGGATGTTGTCGATGCTGCCGACCTGGTCGATGTCGCAGTGCATCGTCAGCCGGTAGCCGAGCTCCCGGGCGCGCGCGAACACGTCGGCGAACTTCTGCGGCGGGTTGTCGCGCTCGTCCGAGTCGAGCCCGACGCCCAGGATCTTGTCCCGGAACGGCACCGACGCCTCGAGCGTCTCCGCCGCGCTCTCGGCCGACAGGTCGCGCAGGAAGCACAGGATGAGGTGCGCGTCGATCCCGTGCTTGGCCGGTGCCTCGGCCGCGGCACGGTGGTAGCCCGTGACGACCGCCTCGAACGAGACGCCGCGCGACGTGTGCGCCTGCGGGTCGAAGAACATCTCGACGTGCTTCACCCCGTCGGCGGCCGCGCGCGCGAGGTAGGCGTCGGCGAGCTCGTAGAAGTCGTCCGCGGTCTGCAGCACCTCCATCGCCGGGTAGTACACGGCGAGGAAGCTCGTGAGCGAGTCGAACGCGTAGGTCGCGCGCACCTCCTCGACCGTCGACTGGCCGATGTCGATCCCGTTCCTCTGCGCGAGGCGCAGTTTGAGGTCGGGCTCGAGCGTGCCCTCGAGGTGCAGGTGCAGCTCCGCCTTGGGCAGGCCGGTGACGAACTCGCGGGTGGGCGTCGTGGGCGCAGGCATGGGTCTCCTTCTCGTGTCGTGTCCCCCGCCCTCATCCTCTCCCGTGCCCGACGCCGGGGCGCACCCGCGCCCGTGGGGCCCGGCCGGCCGTACGGCGAGCACGTGGGGACCGTGGGGCTCGTGGGGACCGCGGGGACTCGGCGTTGACACTTTGGGATCTAACAGTTAGATTTCTCATCATGACCGATCAGTCCGTGCCCGCCAGCAGCCTCGAGCTCGTCCGCTGGATCGGCTGGGCGCAGCGCAAGGCGGCCGAGGACTGGGTGCGCGACCGCGAACTCAGCCACGAGCAGGCCTTCGTGCTCGGCTTCCTGGCCCAGAACCCCGGCGCGATCCAGCGCGACATCGCCGCGGTGAGCCGTACCAGCGCGGCGAGCGTCACGAGCCTGCTCAAGGGGCTCGAGCAGCGCGGCCTCGTCGAGCGGCGCCCGGATCCCGACAACGCGCGCGTCAAGCGCGTCGAGACCACCCCCGCCGGCGCCCGACTCATCGCAGGTTTCCAGGACGCGATGACCGCCGCCGACGAGACGATCCTGGCCCCGCTGGACGAGGCGGAACGCGCTGCCTTGCGCGCGCTGCTCGCCAAGGTCGTCGCCGAGCTGCCGCAACCCAGCCGGGACTGAACCGGACGCGGCCCGGGCCGGACGGTCCGGGCGCGACGCCCCCACACCTTCACCGACCACCGCTCCCGTCGCCGCGCCGGCTCCTGCCGGCGTGCGCTCGAGCCTGCCCGAACGGAGCAGCCATGAGCACCCCCGACCTCGAGACCCTGACGGGCCCCTCCCTGCCTGCCGCCGGGTCGCCCGGCGATCCGACGCCCGCGACCCCGCCAGCACCTGACACGCCGGGGACCGACCGGTGGTACCTCTCCTCCGCGCCGATCGTCCGCGCCCTCGTGCACCTGTGCGTGCCCATGGCCGCGGCCATGATCGTCGGCGCCGTCTACAACGTCGTCAACGCCGGGTTCGTCGGCTCGCTGCACGACAACGCGCTGCTCGCCGCCGTCACCCTGGGCACGCCGCTCCTCGGCCTCGTGATGGCCGTCGGTGGCGTGTTCGGCGTCGGCGGCGGGGCGCTCGTCGCCCGGCTGCTCGGCGCGGCGGCGCACGACCCGTCCGCCACGGGCCAGGTCCGCCGCGTCTCGTCGTTCGCCGTCTGGGGCGCCGTGGTCACCGGCGCCGTGCTCGGCGCCGGCGGACTCCTCCTCCTGCGGCCGCTCGTCACCCTCCTCGGGGCGGACGCCGCCACCGCTCCCGCGACGGCGACCTACGTCGCGGTCATGCTCGCGTTCGTCCCGGTCCTCACGGCGGCGTTCTGCCTCGAGCAGCTCGTCCGCGCCGAGGGCGCCTCGCGCCAGGTGATGTACGCGCTCGTCGGGTCGACGGTCCTCAACCTGGTGCTGGACGTCCTGTTCGTCCTCGTCCTGCCCTGGGGCGTGGGCGGCGTGGCCCTGGGCACGGGCCTGGCGAACCTCGCCGTCGTGGTGTACTTCGCCGTCTGGCTGACCCGCAGGAGCGAGCACATGAGCATCGCGCCCCGGTGGTTCACGCTCTCGCCGAGCGTGCTCAAGCCCGTCTTCGGCGTGGGGGTCGGCGAGCTGCTCCAGGCGTCGTTCCTCATCGTCACGTCGCTGGTCCTCAACAATCTCGCGGCCGCGTACGGCGACGGCCCGCTCGCGGCGATGGGTGTGGCGGTCCGGATCGCGCAGGTGCCGGAGTTCCTCCTCATGGGCGTGACGCTCGGCGTCCTGCCGCTGCTCGCCTACTCCTACGGCAAGGGCGACCGCGGACGGCTCACGGCGGCGCTGCGCGCTTCCGCGCTCGTGGTGGGCGGCCTCGGGCTGCTGTTCTCCGCCGTCGTCATCCTGTTCCGCGACCAGGTGTTCGCCGCCTTCGTGGCCGACCCTGCCGTCCTCGCGATCGGGGCGACCATCCTCACCGCCCAGCTCGTCGCGATGGTCGCCAACGGCTTCGCCGGGCTCGTCACCTCGCTGTTCCAGGCGACCGGTCGCGCCGTCCCCGCGATCGTCATGTCCGTGTCGCAGGGGCTCCTCTTCGTGCCCGTCGTGCTGCTCGGCAACCACTGGTTCGGGCTGTCCGGCATCGTCTGGTCGCTCACCGTGACGGAGGTCGTCGTGTGCCTCGTCGGCGCGGGTCTGCTCGTCGCTTCGCGCCGGGCCATCGAACGTGGCCTGGTGGCGAGCACCGCCCGAATCGATTAGGTCGATACCGCCGTCGCGCGGCCTGCGGCAACGTCACCGTGTTCGACATCCGAGAGCAAAGGAGCTGGAGAGATGCGACGCATTGCAGCGTGGGCCGCCGCGGTGGTCCTCGGCGCGGCGGGCCTGGTGGCGGCCTCGCCGCCCGCCCCCGCCGCGGCGCACGGGGCGGAGGTGTTCCCGGGGAGCCGCCAGTACCTGTGCTGGGTCGACGGCCAGACGGGCAACGGGCAGGTGGACCCGCAGAACCCGGCGTGCGCGAACGCCTACGCGGTCAGCGGCACCTCGGCCTTCTACAACTGGTTCGGGAACCTGGACTCGAACGGTGCGGGACGGACCGCCGGCTACGTCCCCGACGGCCAGATCTGCGACGGCGGGGGTCGCGGCCCGTACGACTTCAGCGGGTTCAACGCCGTGCGGGACGACTGGCCGCGGACGCACCTGACGGCCGGGGAGACCTACCAGTTCCAGCACAACAACTGGGCCGAGCACCCCGGGCGCTTCGACGTGTACGTCACCGAGGAGGGCTGGGACCCGTCGAGCCCGCTCGCGTGGGAAGACCTCGAGCTGATCGACTCCGTGACCGACCCGCCCGACACCGGTGGTCCGGGCGCCCTGAACTACTACTACTGGGACGTCACGCTCCCCGCCGACCGCAGCGGCGACCACATGATCTTCACCCACTGGGTCCGCTCGGACAGCAACGAGAACTTCTACTCGTGCTCCGACGTCGCGTTCGACGGCGGCGACGGCGAGGTCACGGGCATCGGCGACGACGGCGGCGAGCCGACCGAGCCCGCGTGCCCGGACGAGGCACCGGGCGCCCCGGGATCCGTCATGGCGATGTCCGTCACCGCCACGAGCGCGCACGTCATGTGGGGCGCGGCCGAGTCCGGGTGCGTCACCGGGTACGACGTGCTCGACCCCGCGACCGGCGAGGTGATCGCGAGCACCGACGGCTCGCCCATGGTCGACCTGACGGAGCTGGAGCCCGGCACCGCGTACACGGTGGAAGTCCGGTCGCGGAACGACCACGCCGGCTCCGTCTCGGCCACGCGTTCCGTCACGTTCACCACGCTGGAGGACGACGTGACGCCGGAGCCGCTCGGCGACTGCGAGGCCGACTACTCGGCCTCCTCGTGGGGCGGCAACAGCACCGGGTTCACCGCGTCGGTCACCGTGACCAACACGTCGGCCGCCCCGGTGAACGGCTGGTCCGTGACGTTCGCCTACCCCGGCGGACAGACCGTCGACGAGCCCGGCTGGAGCGCCGTCGTGAGCCAGGAGGGAAGCACCGTCACCGCGGCGCACCCGGCGTGGCAGTCGAGCATCGCGCCGGGGCAGTCGGTCACGTTCGGCTTCAACGGCGCGACCGCGACCGCAGGCACCCACCCGGCCCCGGTGGGGTTCGCGCTCAACGGCGTCGCCTGCGGCTGACCCGCCCCACGACGGCGGGCAGGCGGCTCACGTGCCGCCTGCCCGCCGTCGTGCGCGGTGAGCCGACGAGGCCCGCAGCGTCCTAGAGCAGCCGGCCCCCGGTCACGCCGATGCGGTCGCCGGTGATGTAGCTGGACTCCTGCGACGCGAAGAACACGTACGCCGGCGCGAGCTCGGCGGGCTGCCCGGCCCGGCCCAGCGGCGTGTCGGCGCCGAACTGCTCGACCTTCTCCTCCGGCATCGTGGCGGGGATGAGGGGCGTCCAGATCGGTCCCGGCGCGACCGCGTTGACGCGGATGCCCTCCGGCGCCAGCTGCTGCGCCAGCCCCTTCGTGAAGTTGAGGATCGCCGCCTTGGTGGTCGCGTAGTCGAGCAGCTGCGGGCTCGGCTCGAACGCCTGCACGGACGTCGTGTTGACGATCGCCCCGCCGCGGGGCAGGTGGTCGAGCGCCGCCTTCGTGATCCAGAACAGCGCGTAGACGTTGGTCTTCAGGACGCGGTCGAGCTGGTCGGTCGTGATGCCCCGCAGACCCTCGTCCTGCGACATCTGGTACGCGGCGTTGTTCACGAGGACGTCGAGGCCACCCAGGCCCGCGACGGCGTCGGCGACGAGCTGCCGGCAGAACTCCTCGTCGCGGATGTCGCCCGGGAGCAGGACGGCCGTGCGGCCCGCGTCCTCGACCCACCGGGCCGTGGTCCGGGCGTCCTCCTCCTCGTCCGGGAGGTAGGAGATCGCGACGTCGGCGCCCTCGCGGGCGAACGCGATCGCGACCGCGCGGCCGATGCCGGAGTCGCCCCCGGTGATGAGCGCGCGCTTGCCCTCGAGCCGGCCCGATCCTCGGTACGTGGCCTCCCCGTGGTCGGGCTCCTGGGACATGTCGCCCGTCAGCCCCGGCGGCTCCAGCTGGTCGGCGGGCTGCTCGGGCTGCGGCTGCTGCGTGGTCGGGTCCTGGGGCGTGGTCTGGTCGGACATGTAGATCTCCCCTGTCGACGTCGGGCGGAACGTCCAGCATGCGGGTGCTCGCGCCCGCTCGCAGCGCGCCGCCCGACCCGACCACGTGCCGAGGCCGATGCTGTCTTGCCGCGACTCACGGCAGCACGAAGGGCCCGGACCTGCGGTCGCAGGTCCGGGCCCTTCGGGAAGCGCTCCGTGCGAGCGTGCCGGTCGATCAGAAGTTGATCATGTGCCCCGCGAGGCCGTGGATCGACTCCTGGACGGCCTCGGACAGCGTCGGGTGGGTGTGCACGTTGCGCGCGACGTCGTAGACGGTGAGGTCCCACTTCTGCGCGAGCGTGAGCTCGGGCAGCAGCTCGGACGCGTCGGGGCCGATGAGGTGGCCGCCGAGCAGCTCGCCGTAGGTCTCGTCGGAGATGAGCTTGACGAAGCCGGTCGGGTCGCCGAGGCCGTGCGCCTTGCCGTTCGCCATGAACGGGAACGTCGCGACCTTCACCTTGTAGCCCTCGTCGCGCGCCTGCTGCTCGGTGAGGCCGAAGCTCGCGACCTGCGGCTGGCAGAACGTCGCGCGCGGCATCATGCGGTAGTCGCCGAGCGTGAGGGTCTCGGCGCCACCGATAGTCTCGGCCGCGACGACGCCCTGCGCCTCGGCGACGTGCGCGAGCATGAGCTTCGCGGTGACGTCGCCGATGGCGTAGACGTGCTCGACGTTGGTGCGCATGACGTCGTCGATCGCGATGGCGCCGCGCTCGGTGAGCTGGACGCCCGTGTTCTCGAGGCCGAAGCCCTCGACGTTGGGCGCGAAGCCGACGGCCATGAGGACCTTGTCGACGACGAGCTCGCCCGGCTTGTCGTCCTTGACGCCCTTGTAGGTGACCGTGACGCCGTCGGTGCCGTTGTCCTTGACCGTCTGGACGGCGGTCGACGTGAGGAGGTTGACGCCGAGCTTCTTGTACTGCTTGGCGATCTCCTTCGACACGTCGGCGTCCTCGTTGGGCAGCGCACGGTCGAGGAACTCGATGATCGTGACGTCCACGCCGTAGTTCTTGAGGACGTAGCCGAACTCCATGCCGATCGCGCCGGCGCCGACGATGGCGATCGACTTCGGCAGGTCGCGCGTGAGGATCTGCTTCTCGTACGTGACGACGTTCTCGGACAGCTCGACGCCCGGGAGCAGGCGCACCTTCGAGCCGGTCGCGATGATGACGTTGTCGAACGTCACCTGGTCGGTCGAGCCGTCGGCGAGCTTCACGTCGAGCGTGTGCGCGTCGCGGAACGTGCCGCGGCCGTCGTACTCGGTGATCTTGTTCTTCTTCATGAGGAAGTGCACGCCCTTGACGCGCCCTTCCGCGACGGTGCGCGAGCGGTCGAACGCCGCGCCGAAGTCGAAGCTGACCTCTCCGGAGATGCCGAAGGTCTTCGCGTCGTGCTGGAAGATGTGCGCGAGCTCGGCGTTGCGCAGGAGCGCCTTGGACGGGATGCAGCCCACGTTGAGGCACACCCCACCCCAGTACTTCTCCTCCACGACCGCGACCGACAGACCCAGCTGGGCTGCACGGATCGCGGCCACGTAACCACCGGGACCTGCACCGAGGACGACGACGTCGTAGTGGGATGCCATGGCGACCAGCCTACTGGCGCCGGATCGGCCCTGGGGTGCGTGCGCGGGCGACGTCCGCCACACCTGCGGGCCGCGGGAAGGTTGACCCCGCGCCGCCGAGCGGGTCACGATGTCCGGGATGCGACACCTGCGGCTCCTCCTTCGCCGGCCGCGCTGAGCCCGCCGGGCGGGCACGCTCAGCGCGGCGGTGCCTGCGCGTCCCGGTTCGCGCACGGCGAGTGCCCGACGACGAAGCCCACCTTCTCGAGGAGCCTCCCCGTGGACGCCGCACACCCACCCCACCCCGCCGCACACCCGCTGCCGACCCGTGAGATCGAGGACCGCTGGCAGCGGTACTGGGCCGAGCACGGCACGTTCCGCGCGCGCGACGACGGCGCGCGCCCCCGCCGCTACCTGCTGACGATGTTCCCGTACCCGTCGGGCGACCTGCACATGGGTCACGCCGAGGTGTTCGCCCTGGAGGACGTCGTCGCGCGGTACTGGCGCCTGCGCGGGTACGACGTGCTCAACCCGATCGGCTGGGACTCGTTCGGGCTGCCCGCCGAGAACGCGGCGATCCGCCGCGGCGAGAACCCCGCCGTCTTCACCGAGACCAACATCGCGACGCAGGCCGCGACGGCGCACCGGTACGGGGTGTCGTTCGACTGGTCGCGCCGCCTGGAGACCCACCGCCCGGAGTACTACCGCTGGACGCAGTGGCTGTTCCTGCGCCTGCTGGAGCGCGGCCTCGCCTACCGCGCGACGGCCCCCGTGAACTGGTGCCCCGCGGACCAGACCGTGCTCGCCAACGAGCAGGTCGTGGGCGGGCGGTGCGAGCGGTGCGGGGCGGCCGTCGTCCAGCGCGAGCTCACGCAGTGGTTCGTGCGCGTCACCGCCTACGCGGACCGGCTGCTCGACGACATGGACGCGCTCGAGGGCGCGTGGCCCGCGCGCGTCCTGACGATGCAGCGGAACTGGATCGGGCGCAGCACGGGCGCGCGCGTGCGCTTCGCGGTCGTGCCCGACGGCGGCCCGCGCGCCACCGCGAGCGCCTCGCCCGGGGCCGGCCCGCGGCCCGACCACGTCGAGGTCTTCACGACCCGTCCCGACACCCTGCCCGGCGCGACGTTCGTCGCCGTCGCACCGGACGGGTCGCTCGCGGCGGCGCTGTGCGCGCCGGAGCACGCGGAGGCCCTCGCCCGGCACCGGGAGGCCGCGCTGGCCTCCGGGGAGATCGAGCGGACGAACGCGCAGCGCCCGAGCACCGGGACGTTCGTGGGCACGTGGGTGCGGCACCCGGCGACGGGTGAGCGGCTGCCCGTCTGGGCGGCAGACCACGTGCTGCCCGGCTACGGGACGGGCGCGGTCATGGGCGTGCCCGCGCACGACGACCGCGACGCACGCTTCGCCGCAGCGCACGGCCTGCCCGCCGGGTCGGGCGTGACCTGGCCCGGCGTGGAGGAGGCGATCACGCGGCTGGAGGTCGACGGCGCGGGCGAGCGCGCGACGTCGTACCGGCTGCGCGACTGGCTGGTCTCGCGCCAGCGCTACTGGGGCGCCCCGGTGCCGGTCGTGCACTGCCGGGGCTGCGGCGTCGTGCCCGTCCCCGACGACGAGCTGCCCGTGCGGCTGCCCGACCTGGCCGGCGACGACCTGCTCCCCCGCGGCCGCTCGCCGCTCGCGTCCCCCGCCGCCGACGCGTGGCGGCGCGTGCCGTGCCCGCGCTGCGGCGCGGCCGCCGAGCGCGACCCGGACACGCTCGACACGTTCGTGGACTCGTCCTGGTACTTCCTGCGGTACTGCTCGCTGGGCGACGGAACGCCCGACGACGTCCCGTTCCGTCCCGAGGACGCGCGGCGGTGGATGCCCGCGGCGCAGTACGTGGGCGGCGTCGAGCACGCGATCCTGCACCTGCTGTACAGCCGGTTCGTCACGAAGTTCCTGCACGACGAGGGCTGGGTGGACGTCGTCGAGCCGTTCGCGACGCTGCTCAACCAGGGGCAGGTGCGCAGCGGCGGGCGGGCCATGAGCAAGTCGCTCGGCAACGGCGTCGACCTGGGCGAGCAGCTCGACCGGCACGGCGCCGACGCGGTCCGCCTCGCCATGGTGTTCGCGGGGCCGCCCGAGGACGACGTGGACTGGGCCGACGTCGACGCGGGCGCCCTGCGGCGGTTCTGCGCGCGCGTGCTGCGGCTCGCGGACGGTGTCGGCCCGGTCCCTGGGCCGGGCGAGTCCGGCCCCGGGGCGCGGGACGCCGTCGTGCCCGGGTCGCGCGCGCACGCGCTGCGCCGTGCCACGCACCGGACCGTGCACGAGGCGCAGGACCTGCTCGACCGGAGCCGGTTCAACGTGGTCGTCGCGCGCGTCATGGAGCTCGTCACCGCCGCGCGCCGTGCGTCCGAGGACGGCCCTGCGGCGGGCGAGGACGCCGTGGCGCACGCCGCCGCCGTGCGTGAGGCCGTCGAGGCGGTCGCGGTGCTGCTGAGCCTGTTCGCGCCGCACACGGCCGAGGAGGCCTGGCACCGCCTCGGTCGCGAAGCGTCGGTGGCCGACGCGTCCTGGCCCGTCGTCGACCCGGGGCTGCTCGCCGCGGACGAGCTCGAGGCGGCCGTCCAGGTCGACGGGAAGGTCCGCGCGCGGGTGCGCGTGCCCGCGGACGTCGACGAGCGTGCGCTGGAGAACCTCGCGCTCGCGACGACCGGCGTCGCGCGGGCGACGGCGGGCCGCGAGGTCGTGCGCGTCGTCGTGCGCGCGCCGCACGTGGTGAACGTCGTGACCCGCGCCCCGGCGTCCTGACCCCCCGACGCGAGCGGGAGGTGAAGTCGCTACGATGCTGCCGCCGCGTCCACTCGACCAGCGGGCCCGTGCGCGGCGACGCGGGCCGGCGCACGGAGCACCTCCCCATGGCCTTCGGACTCGCTGCCCTCCTGGACGACATCGCGGCGTTCGCCAAGCTCGCCGCGGCGTCGATCGACGACGTCGGCGCGGCCGCCGGGCGCGCGAGCGCCAAGGCGACGGGCGTCGTCATCGACGACACCGCCGTCACGCCCCGCTACGTCGAGGGTCTGGCCGCCAAGCGTGAGCTGCCCGTCGTCAAGCGGATCGCGACCGGGTCGCTGCGCAACAAGCTGCTGTTCATCCTCCCGGCGATCCTGCTGCTGAGCCAGTTCCTTCCCGACCTGCTCACGCCTCTGCTCATGCTCGGCGGGACGTACCTCGCGTTCGAGGGCGCGGAGAAGGTGTGGGAGCTCGTCTCGGGCAAGCACCACGCCGAGGTGGAGACGAAGGCCGAGAAGAAGGCCGTCGACGAGGACTCGGTGGTCTCGAGCGCAGTGCGGACCGACTTCATCCTCAGCGCGGAGATCATGGTCATCGCGCTCAACGAGGTCGCCTCCGAGGGCTTCTGGTCGCGCCTCGTCATCCTCGTGATCGTCGCGGTGCTCATCACGGTGCTCGTGTACGGGGTCGTGGCGCTCATCGTGAAGATGGACGACATCGGCCTGCACCTCGCGAAGCGCGAGACGCCGTGGGTCCAGTCGTTCGGGCGCGGGCTCGTCGGCGCGATGCCCAAGGTCATGTCCGTCATCTCGTTCGTCGGGATCATCGCGATGCTGTGGGTCGGCGGGCACATCCTGCTCCAGGGCGCCTACGACCTCGGCTGGCACGGCCCGTACGACGTCGTGCACCACCTCGAGCACGCGGTCACCGGCGTCGCGGGCGTCGGCGGGTTCCTCGGCTGGCTCGTCAACACGGCGTGCTCGGCCGTCGTCGGCATCCTCGTGGGTGGCGTCGTGGTCCTCGTGGCGCACTTCATCCCCCGCCGCAAGCACGCCGAGCCGGCCACCACCGAGGCGACGACCGACCCCGAGCCCACGGGCACCGACCCGGAGCCCACCGACCGCTGATCCCGCGGCGGGCCGGGCGGCCTGCTTGGATGAGGCATGGACTCCGGCACCTGGGCCAACATCGGCCTCGTCCTGCTCTTCATCCTCGTCGGCGGCGTGTTCGCGGGTACCGAGATCGCGCTCGTGTCCCTGCGCGAGAGCCAGGTCTCGCGCCTCGAGAAGCAGTCGGCGCGCGGCGCGCGGGTCGCGGCAGTCGCGCGCGACCCCAACCGGTTCCTCGCCGCCGTGCAGATCGGGGTCACCGTCGCGGGCTTCTTCTCCGCGGCGTACGGCGCCTCGACGCTCGCCCCCGACCTCGCGCCCGCGCTCGAGGACCTCGGGCTGTCGGCGACGCTCGCCGACACGGTCGCGCTCGTCGCGCTGACACTCGTCATCGCCTACCTCTCGCTCGTGCTCGGCGAGCTCGTGCCCAAGCGCATCGCGCTCCAGCGCTCGGCCGGGGTCGCGCTCGTCGTCGCGCCGCCCCTCGACCGCTTCGCGACGCTCATGCGGCCGGTCATCTGGCTGCTCTCGCGCTCGACCGACGGCGTCGTGCGGCTGCTCGGCGGCGACCCGTCCGCACGCAGCGAGGAGATGAGCGAGGAGGAGCTGCGCGAGATCGTGCTCGCGCACGAGTCGCTGCCCGAGGACGAGCGCCGCATCCTCGACGACGTGTTCCAGGCGGGCGACCGGTCGCTCGCCGAGGCCATGACGCCGCGTGGCGAGGTCGCGTTCCTCCGTGCCGACACGTCGCTCGCCGAGGCCGCCGCGACCGTCGCGGCCGGCCCGTACTCGCGCTACCCCGTGACCGGGGACGACTTCGACGACGTCGTGGGCTTCCTCCACGTGCGCGACCTCCTCGGGCGCGACTGCCCCGACCACCGGGCGACCGACCCGGCGACGGGGCGCGCCCTCGCGGTGCGCGACGTCGTCCGCCCGATCCTCGCCCTGCCCGCGACCAACACCGTGCTGCCCGCGATGTCGCAGATGCGCCGCGAGGGCGTGCACATCGCCGTCGTGGTCGACGAGTACGGCGGGACCGACGGGATCGTCACGCTCGAGGACCTCGTCGAGGAGCTCGTGGGAGACATCCGCGACGAGTACGACCCCGACGAGCCGTCACCGGCGCGCGAGCACGGCACCGCGACGAGCGTCGACGCCGGCCAGACGATCGAGGAGTTCGCCCGGCGCACCGGCGTCGAGCTGCCCGACGGCCCCTACGAGACCGTCGCCGGGTACGTCGTCGCGCAGCTCGGGCGGCTCGCGGTGGCCGGCGACCACGTCGACGTCGACGACCGTCGCCTCACCGTGACCGACGTCGCCCGCCGCCGCATCGTCCGCCTCGACGTCACCCCGCTCCCCTGACCGCTGAGTGCATGAAACAGTCGCGCGCGAGGTACCGGAACGCGACGATTTCATGCACTCAACGGTGTGGGTGGCGGGGCGTAGCGTCTGCCGGATGAGCGCAGCGACGACGGAGACAGGGTCCGGGATCAAGGTCGGGGTGGTCGGGAGCTTCGGCTCCGCGGCACAGGTGCTGGACATGGCGGTCGGGGCGGAGGAGTCCGGCTGGGACGGGTTCTTCTCGTGGGACGGGCTGAGCCTGCTGTCGATGCCGGTCGACACGTTCGACCCGTGGGCGGTGCTCGCCGCGGCGGCGGTCCGGACGGAGCGCATCGCGCTCGGGGCGATGGTCTTCGCCCTCCCCCGCCGCCGGCCGTGGGAGGTCGTGCGGCAGGCGCTGACCGTCGACCACCTGTCCGGCGGGCGCCTGGTCCTGCCCGTCGGCGTGGGCGTGCTCGACGACGGCGGCTTCTCCGCCGTCCCGGGCCAGCTCCAGTCCCTGCGCGAGCGTGCGGAGCTCCTCGACGACGCGATCGCCTACCTCGACCGTGCCTGGTCCGGGGAGAAGTTCGCCTTCGACGGCACGCACGTGCACGCGGGCGAGATGCTCTTCCTCCCGCGGCCCGTGGAGCGCCCGGTCGTCGGGCACCACGTGCCGGTGTGGCCGGTGGGCGTCTGGGACGCCGAGCGACCGCCGCTGCGCTCCCTCGACCGCGCGCTGCGCGCCGACGGGATCGTGCTCCAGCTCCGTGGCGAGCGCGGCTTCGACGTGCCCACGCCCGACGACGTCTCCGCCCTGGTCGCGTGGCTCACCGCGCGCCGCGCGGAGCTGGGCCTCGACGCGGGCCGGCCGTTCGACGTCGTCGTCCAGGGCGAGCTCCCGGCCGACCGGGCCGCGGCGGCGGACCAGCTCGCCGGCCTCGCCGCCGCCGGAGCGACCTGGTGGGTCGAGTCCCGCTGGAACCCCGACACCGCGACCCCGGAGTCGCTCCTCGCCGCGATCGACGCCGGCCCGCCGCGCCCCTGAGACGGCGAGAGGCGGGCGCGCGGAACCGACGTGTCGTCGTCTCCGCGCGCCCGCCTCCCGGCGGCGCGATCCGTCAGCCGACGGGGCGCGCCGCCTCGATCTCGACCTTGGGCAGCGTCTTCGCCGGCAGCGTCCTGGGGCGCCACGACGCGCGCGTCGCCTCGAACGCGGAGATCTCGTCCTCGTGCTGGAGGGTCAGGCCGATGTCGTCCAGGCCCTCCATGAGGCGCCAGCGCGTGTAGTCGTCGATCTGGAACGGCACCGTGACGTCCTGCGCGGACGCGGTGCGGGCGACCAGGTCCACGGTCACCTCGGTGCCCGGGTTGGTCTCGAGGATCTTCCAGAGGAGCTCGATGTCCTCCTGTGCGACGATCCCGGCGACGAGGCCCTGCTTGCCGGAGTTGCCGCGGAAGATGTCGGCGAAGCGCGACGCCAGGACGACGCGGAAGCCGTAGTCCTTGAGCGCCCACACGGCGTGCTCGCGCGACGAGCCGGTGCCGAAGTCGGGCCCGGCGACGAGGACGGAGCCCGCGCGGTAGGCGTCCTGGTTGAGGACGAACGTGGGGTCACCGCGCCAGGCGGCGAACAGCGCGTCCTCGAACCCCGTGCGCGTGACGCGCTTGAGGTAGACGGCGGGGATGATCTGGTCGGTGTCGACGTTGCTGCGGCGCAGCGGGACGCCGACGCCGGTGTGGGTCGTGAACTTCTCCATGGCAGGAACCTCTTCGAGTCTTCGGGGCGACGAGTGGGGCAGCGCGGCGCGGGTGGCTCAGACCTGCACGAGGACGCGCGGGTCGAGCGGCGCGAGCGGCGTGCCGTCGAAGGACATGATGTCGGTGCCCTCGGGCAGGTCGAGGTCGCTCAGCGAGGAGAGCGTCCCGCGCAGCGCGGTGGCCGCGGCGACGAGCGGCGACACGAGGTGCGTGCGCCCGCCCTTGCCCTGGCGGCCCTCGAAGTTGCGGTTCGACGTCGACGCGGCGCGCTCCCCCGGCTGGAGCTGGTCGGGGTTCATGCCGAGACACATCGAGCAGCCCGCGTTGCGCCACTCGGCGCCGAAGTCGAGGAAGATCTTGTCGAGGCCCTCGGCCTCGGCCTGGAGACGCACGCGCGCGGAGGCCGGGACCACGAGGACGCGCACGCCGTCGGCCTTCTGCTTGCCCTGCACGACCTTGGCGACGGAGCGCAGGTCCTCGATGCGGCCGTTGGTGCACGACCCGATGAACACGGTGTCCACGGACACCTCGCGCAGCGGCTGGCCGGGCGTGAGGCCCATGTACTCGATCGCGCGCTCGGCGGCGACGCGCTCGTTCTCGTCCGCGATCTCCTCGGGGACGGGCACGGTCGCGGAGATCGGCAGGCCCTGGCCCGGGTTGGTGCCCCAGGTGACGAAGGGCTCGAGGTCGGACGCGCGGAGCGTGACCTCGGTGTCGAAGACGGCGTCGTCGTCGGAGCGCAGCGTGCGCCAGTACTCGACGGCCGCGTCCCAGTCCGCGCCCTCGGGCGCGTGCGGGCGGCCCTTGAGGTACTCGAACGTGGTGTCGTCCGGGGCGATCATGCCGGCGCGGGCGCCCGCCTCGATCGACATGTTGCAGATCGTCATCCGCGCCTCCATCGAGAGCTTGCGGATGGCCTCGCCGCGGTACTCCAGGACGTAGCCCTGACCGCCGCCGGTGCCGATCTTGGCGATGATCGCGAGGATGATGTCCTTGCTCGTCGCGCCCGGGGGCAGCTCGCCGTCGACGTTGATCGCCATGGTCTTGAACGGCGCGAGCGGCAGCGTCTGCGTGGCGAGGACGTGCTCGACCTCGGACGTGCCGATGCCGAACGCGAGCGCACCGAACGCGCCGTGCGTCGAGGTGTGCGAGTCGCCGCAGACGACCGTCAGGCCCGGCATGGTGAGGCCGAGCTGCGGCCCCACCTGGTGCACGATGCCCTGGTCGGCGTCGCCGAGCGAGTGGATGCGGACGCCGAACTCACGCGCGTTGTTGCGCAGCGTGTCGATCTGCGTGCGGCTCGTGAGGTCCGCGATCGGCAGGTCGATGTCCAGCGTCGGGGTGTTGTGGTCCTCGGTCGCGATCGTGAGGTCGGGACGGCGCACCGGGCGGCCCGCGAGGCGCAGACCCTCGAACGCCTGAGGGCTGGTGACCTCGTGCACGAGGTGGAGGTCGATGTAGAGGAGGTCGGGCGACCCGTCGGTGCCTCGTCGCACCAGGTGCGCGTCCCAGACCTTCTCCGCCAGCGTGCCGGCCATGTAGCTCATCTCCTCGTCGTCTGTCACGGTGCTCCTGGGGGGTATGGAGAACCGCCTGGGTCGATCGTCCGCCGTCCGGCAGCCTGCCGGGGAGAACGTCCAGCGGGTGGAACATCCGTGCCGGACTTGCATCTCAGTGCGTGAGACGTCAATATCGACCTATGGACAATACTAGCGGAGTCGGAGTGCTGGACAAGGCGGCCTCCGTCCTGGGCGCCCTGGAGTCCGGACCGGCCACCCTCGCCCAGCTCGTCACGGCCACCGGCCTGGCCCGCCCGACGGCGCACCGCCTCGCGGTCGCGCTCGAGCACCACCGCATGGTCGCCCGCGACATGCAGGGTCGTTTCGTCCTCGGCCCGCGGCTCAACGAGCTCGCGACGGCCGCCGGCGAGGACCGCCTGCTCGCCGCCGCGAACCCCGTGCTCACCGCGCTGCGCGACCACACGGGCGAGAGCGCCCAGCTCTACCGCCGCCAGGGCGACCACCGCATCTGCGTCGCGGCCGCCGAGCGCCCGGTGGGCCTGCGCGACTCGATCCCGGTCGGCGCGACGCTCACCATGAACGCGGGCTCCGCGGCGCAGATCCTGCTCGCGTGGGAGGAGCCCGACCGCCTCCACCGCGGACTGCGCGAGGCGGTCTTCACGGCCACGATCCTCTCCGGCGTCCGACGCCGCGGGTGGGCCCAGTCCGTCTCCGAGCGCGAGCTCGGGGTCGCGTCGGTCTCCGCGCCCGTCCGTGGGCCGTCCGGCCGCGTCGTCGCCGCGGTCTCCATCTCCGGCCCGGTCGAGCGCCTGAGCCGACAGCCCGGCCGCCTGCACTCCGGGTCGGTCGTGGCCGCCGCCAACCGTCTCACCGAGGTGCTGCGCCGCGCCGGCGAGTAGCAGGGACGCGCCGAACCCGGGGATGTGGCGGGGCTCGGCCGCCGAGCCCGGCGACAGCCCCGGGTTCGGCACGTCAGGTTCGGCGTGCCGCGGGCCGCAAACGGGACGTGCCCTGTCAAAATGTCACCGGCTGCTGCCATGCTGTGCGTGCCCCGGCGCCGGACGGCCCGGTGGCGGCAGGGGGCGCACCTGACCGTCCGATCCCGCGACACGAGGAGTCCCGATGCATCCGAAGGTGAAGATGACCCTGATCTGGGTCCTGGTGATCTTCGCCGTCTATGCCGTCATCAGGAGCCCCGACCGCGCCGCCGACATCGTCGAGGGCATCTGGGACGTCATCGTCGGCGCCTTCAGCTCCATCGGGCAGTTCTTCAACTCGCTCCTGGACTGACCGTGGCCCGCGGCCGTCCCCGCAGCAAGATCCTCGACCGCTACGTGCTGAGCGGCGAGCGGGTCGTGGTGGCCACGCGCCACCACTGGGGGATGCTGCTCGAGCCCGTCGTGACCGCCGTCGCGGGGGCGTTCGTCGTCGCCTGGCTCGTCGTGCAGGCCGGCCCCGCCGTCGGGGACGGCGTGCTCTTCCTCTGGTGGCTGTGGCTGATCCTCGCCGGGCGCCTGGTCTGGAAGGTCTTCGAGTGGCGTAACGAGTGGTTCGTCGCCACCGACAAGCGCCTGCTCCTGCTGTACGGGCTCATCACGCACAAGGTCGCGATGATGCCGCTCACCAAGGTCACGGACATGAACTACGGGCGGTCGCCCGTCGGGCGCGTGTTCGGCTACGGGCAGTTCCTCCTGGAGTCCGCCGGGCAGGACCAGGCGCTGCGCCAGATCGACTGGGTCTCCCACCCCGACGCGACGTACCGGCTCCTGTGCGACACGCTCTTCACGCCGGGCAGCCGCCCCGGCACGGCACCGTCGAGCGGCGCCGGCCAGGTCCAGGGCGGCCCCCAGGGCGCCGCCCCCGCGACGATCCCGCCGCCAGGCCCGCGCCCTCCCCAGCCGGCCGAGCCGGCACCGGTCGAGCCCGCGCCCGCGTGGGACGGCCGCAGCCCGGCCGAGACCCTGCCGCCCGTCCCCGCACCGCCCCCCGCCGACCAGCGGGTCGTCGTGGTCCCCGGGCGCGCGGCCGGCGAGTCGAGCGGGCCGACGCAGCCCATCCCGGTCGCGGGACCGCCGGAGGCGGCACAGGGCGCCGCGGGACGCAGGGAGAGGCGGCTCGGCGGCGAGCACCCCGCGGAGCCTCACGACGACGAGCCCGGCTGGGCCATCTCCGGGGAGCACCGGGCGACCTACGTGCCGGTCATCCACCCGCGCCCCACTTCGACGCCGATCCCGAAGCCCTACGAGCCCGGCCCGGGTCGCGACGGAGCGCCCTGACGGCACCTCGACGAGCTCACGAACGCGGACTGACGCGTCCGTCGTGCCAGCACGGGGATCGACCCTCCACACCGCGGGGCCGCGACCTTCGCCACACCGGGGCGCACCCGCACCACGACACGTCGCGTCGCGCGCCGCTGAAGCCCCTGCGCACATGAGCTGAAGCCTCTGCGCACATGACAAAGGCCCGGTCACCGTGATGGTGACCGGGCCCTTCTCTGTACCCCCAACGGGATTTGAACCCGTGTTACCGCCGTGAGAGGGCGACGTCCTAGGCCGCTAGACGATGGGGGCCTGTGGATCTTCGGACCGTTTCCGGTCCGTTTCTCCGTCGAGAACTCTACCTCATGTTTCGAGCGGGTTTGACCACTCGATCTGAGCCGGAACTCTTCGCTGGGGTACCAGGACTCGAACCTAGACTAAGTGAACCAGAATCACTCGTGCTGCCAATTACACCATACCCCAAGGGGGTAACCAGCCACTGTCGGGGAGCCGTCGCGACGAGTCGAGACTCGTCCCCTGGCTCCCTCCCGTGGAGGTCCCACCGGCCGAGAACATTACCGGACAGGACGACGCGGACCAAATGCGGCCCGAACTGCCGGGTCGGGCGCGCGGAGGTGCGCCTCCGGGTCGACGCGCCCCGCCGCCGTCTGGCACCGTCGAGGCATGAGCTCAGGAGACTCCCCCGACCCCGGCTCGCGCGCCGACCGCGCCGCGTCGTTCGAGCAGGGCGCCGCCCAGTACGCATCCACGCGCCCCTCGTACCCGGACGCGGCGGTCGACTGGCTCCTGCCCGACGGCGCGCGCCGCGTCCTCGACCTCGCCGCGGGCACGGGCAAGCTCACCGAGCGGCTCGTCGCTCGCGGGCTGGACGTCGTCGCCGTCGAGCCCTCGGACGCGATGCGCGCGCGCCTCGCGGAGTCCGTCCCGGGCGCGCAGGCCCTGCCCGGCTCGGCCGAGGCGATCCCGCTCCCCGACGCGAGCGTCGACGCCGTGCTCGTCGCCCAGGCGTGGCACTGGTTCTCGCCCGCCGCCCAGCCGGAGATCGCGCGCGTGCTGCGCCCCGGCGGACGGCTCGGCATCGTGTGGAACGTCCGGGACAACGCGGTCGACTGGGTCGGCCGGTTCACGGAGGTCATCCACCGGGGCGACACCCTCGAGCACAGCTACCGCGAGCCCGTGCTCGCCGAGCAGCTCTTCACCCCGCCCGAGCACCGCACGGTGCCCTGGGCCGACCGCGTCCCGACGTCGTCGCTCCGCCCGCTCGCCGCGTCGCGCAGCTACCTCCTGACACTTCCCGACGCACGCCGGGAGGAGTTGCTCCGCGAGATCGACGACCTCGTCGCGACACACTCGGCGCTCGCGGGGCGCACCGAGGTGGACCTGCCGTACCTCGCCGAGTGCTGGCGGGCCGACGTGCTCACGACGGCGTCGGACGACGCGTGAGCGCCCGCACCGACCGCTCCCCCGACGCCGTCACCGGCGCCGACGTCCGGACGGCGACCCGCTGGCTCGCGGACCACCTGGTGCGGCACCCGGTCGTCGCGTTCGACGCGCAGGCCGGCCCCGTCCGGTGGTCGTGCTGGACGACGGCGGAGCACGTCGTGGACGACCTGCTCGCCTACGCCCTGCAGCTCGCCGCGCTCCCCCGCCTGGCGTACGTCCCGCTCGTCGGGCCGCGGGGGGAGGACGAGATCGCGCACGTCGACCGCGCCGCGGGGACGGCGGGCCTGTGCGAGGCGCTGCTCGGCAGCGGCGAGCTGCTCGCGACCCTCGCCGAGACCCGGCCGGGAGACGCACGCGCCTACCACCCCTACGGGACCTCCGACGCCGCCGGCTTCGCGGCGATGGGCGTCGTCGAGGTCCTCGTGCACGGCCACGACGTCCTGCTCGGGCTCGCGGACGAGCCCGTGCCGTTCCCCGCGGGCCTCGCGCGGCGGGCGCTCGCCCGGCTCTTCCCGGACGTCGAGCCCGGACCGGACGACGACCCGGACCTCCTGCTCCTCTGGGCGACCGGGCGCGGCGAGCTGCCCGGCCGACGGCAGCGCACGCGCTGGCGCTGGGACGCGTCGGTGCGCTGAGGCCCCCTGGGGGGCCGTCAGCCCGACGAGGCGGCCGCCGCGGCCGCGATCCGACGTGCGCCCGAGGAGAGCGCGGCGCCGTCCTTCCACACCATGCGCAGGCGTCGGTCGAGCTCGAGCCCCGGGACGGCGACCCGGACCAGGGAGCCGCGCGCGACGTCGTCGGCGACGGCGAGGCTCGACAGGACCGCGACGGCACCGCCGTGCTGCACGGCGGTCTTGAGGGCCGCCGTCGACCCGAGGTAGGGCAGGTGGTCGGGCAGGCGCTCGCCGACCGCCGCGAGGCCGCGCTCGAGGGTCTCGCGCGTCCCGGAGCCGCGCTCGCGCACGACCAGCCCGCCCGCGAGCAGCTCGTCGACCCGCAGCGCGCTCCGCCGTGCCCACCGGTGCGCCGGCCCCACGACCACGACGAGCCGGTCGTGCGCGACGGTGCGGCTGCGCAGCCCGCGGCGCAACGTCGCGCTCTCGACGAAGCCCAGCTCCACGGCGGCGTCGAGGACGAGGTCGGTCACCTCGCGCGAGTTGCGGACGACGAGCTCGACGTCCGGCGCTCCCCCGCCCGGGCCGGACCCCTCGAGCGCCAGGCGCGCGAGCCAGCGTGGCGCGAGGTACTCGGCGACCGTGAGGCTCGCCGCGACGCGCACCCGGGCCGCGGGAGCGTCGCGGAGCGCGGCGACGGACGTCTCGAAACGGTCCGACGCCTCGATCACCTCGCGTGCCCACGCCGCCGTGGCGCGCCCCGTCTCCGTGAGGCGGGAGCCGCGCGTCGTGCGCTCGAGGAGCTCCAGCCCGAGGCGGCGCTCCAGCGCCCGCAGGCCCGCCGACGCCGTCGGCTGCGCGACCCCGAGCGCCCGGGCCGCGGCGCTGATCGAGCCGTGCGAGTCGGTCGCGACGAGCAGCTCGAGCGCGGAGAGCGAGGTCCGGTCGCGAGAGGTCTGGGCCATAGGCCCACTCTATGGGTTTCGAGGCAGCTCGGGCTTCCGCGGCGTCGCCGCGCGCAGCAGGCTCGTGAGCATGGCCCCTTCCGCACCTCCCACGACCCGCGCCCCACGACCCGTCGCGGCGGCGAGCACGACCCGCCGCAGCGCGGGCTCCCTGGCGCTGCTGCCCGGCCTCGGGCTGGTCGGCGCGTCGACGGTCGTCGTGCTGCTCGGGGCGCGGCTCGTCCCGACGGTGTCCCCGCTCGTCGTCGCCCTCGTGCTCGGCGCGCTCGTCGCGCCGGTGCTGGGCCGGGCGGGCAGGACCCGGCGCGGGACGGTCGCGGTCGCGGCGACCCGACCCGGGGTCGCGTGGACGTCCCGCGTCGTCCTGCGCACGGGCGTCGTGCTGCTCGGGTTCCAGCTCTCGGTCCCCGAGGTCCTCGCGCTGGGCTGGCGCGGGCTCGTCGTCGTCGCGACCACCCTCCTCGTCACCTTCACCGGCACGCTCGCGCTCGGTCGCGTGCTCGGGGTGCCGCGCATCACGACGCTGCTCGTCGCGACCGGGTTCTCGGTGTGCGGGGCCGCAGCGATCTCGGCCATGCAGGGCGTCGTCGTCGGTCCCGGGCGCACCCCCGGGCAGGTCCGCGAGGACGACGACGGCGTGGCCGCGTCGCTCGCGCTCGTGACCGTCTACGGCACGCTCGCGATCGTCGCGCTGCCGTGGCTCGCCGCGCCGGTCGGCCTCGGCGACGAGCAGGCCGGGCTGTGGATCGGTGCGAGCGTGCAGGAGGTCGCGCAGGTCGTCACGGCCGCCGGGACCATCTCCGACCCCGCCCTGGCGACAGCCACCGTCGCCAAGCTCGCGCGCGTCGCCCTCCTCGCCCCGCTCGTCGCCGTGGCAGGCGTCGTCGTCGCCCGCGGCGCGCGGCGCGCCGCCCTCGCCCGGGTCGGCTCCGCCGGTGCGGACCGCCTCGGCGCCGCCGGCACGGCCACGAACCCGACGGCGGACACCGCCACGCCGCGGGTCGCGCCGGTGCCGTGGTTCGTCGTCGGGTTCGTGGCGGCGGTGGCGCTGCGCAGCCTGGGCGTCGTGCCGGCGCCTCTGCTCGCCGCGCTCGCGACCGCGACGACGGTCGCGTTCGTGGCCGCGATGTTCGCCCTCGGGCTGGGCGTGGACGTCCCGTACCTGCTGCGCACGGGGCGGCGCGCGCTCGTCCTCGGCGGGCTGTCGGCGCTCCTCGTCACGACGACGGCGCTCGTCGGGGTGCTGCTCCTCACCTGACCCGTCTCCGCCGAGACAGAGGCCCGGTCAGCCGAGGTAGAGGCCTGGTCATGACCACACCTCTACCTCGGCGGACCAGGGCTCTACCTCGGCGTGGGGGCCTCGGCCGAGGCCGTTACTCCGAGGGTCGCGGGCAGGTCGGCCAGGGCGTGGACCACGTGCACGCCCGACGCGCGGGCCGACATCGGGTCCTCCGGGTGCGGGCCGCCGCGGCGCGTGCCGGGGCGGTCGAGCCAGACGCCGACGAGGCCGGCCGCGCGCGCGGCGCGCGCGTCGACGTCGAGCTCGTCACCGACGTACGCCGTGCGGGCCGGGTCGGTGCCGAGCCGCGCGCACGCCTCGGCGAACACGCGCGGGTCCGGCTTGCCGAAGCCGAGCGTGTCCACGCCGACGAGCAGCGGGACGTCGGGCAGGCCCGCCGCGGCGAGCTTGCGGGTCTGGAGCTCGACGCGCGCGTTCGTCAGGGAGCCGACGCGGACCCCCGCCGCGACGAGCGTGTCCACGACCGGACGCGCGTCCTCGAACCCTGTCCACGACGCCTCGAACGTGCCCCAGAAGAGCTCCTTCCAGTCCACGTACGCGGCGTCGTCGAGCAGCTCGCCGCCGAACGTCGCCTGGAGCTCGTTGGCGCGCGCCATGCGCTGCGCGTCGAAGTCCACCTCGCCGCGCGTGTACGCGCGGTAGTGGCCGTTCGGGTCCGAGCGCCACAGCGCGAGGACCTCGTCGTACCGGTCCTCGGGCAGGTGCGGGAGCCACACGCGCGACGCGGCGGCGATCGCCTCCGCGAACGCGGCGCGCGTGTCGACGAGCGTGTCGTCGACGTCGAACAGGACGCCCTCGAGCGGCGCGGGGGTCGCCGAGACGCCGAGGTCCGTCACAGCGCGTCCCGCAGGCGCACGAGGCGCTCCAGGGTCGAGCCCTTGCCGAGCAGCTCCATGGACTCGAACAGCGGCGGGGAGACGCGGCGGCCCGTGAGCGCGACGCGCAGCGGCGTGAACGCGAAGCGCGGCTTGACGCCCATGCCCTCGACGATCGCGTCGCGCAGGCGCTCCTCGATGGCCGCCGTGACGAACTCGCCGTCCTGCAGCACGTCGAGCGCGGTGATCGCGGCGGCGAGGATGTCCTTCGCGTCGTCGCGCAGGGCGCCGCGTGCGTCGTCCTCGACCGTCAGCGCGTCGTCGGCCGTGAAGAGGAAGCCGAGCATCCCGACCGACTCGCCGAGCAGCACCATGCGCTCCTGCACGAGCGGCGCGGCCGCCGTGAGGATCTCCTGGTTGCGCGGCGACAGGTCCGCGAACGAGTCCGCCGGGACGAGGCCGCCCGCGTGCAGGTACGGCACCAGGCGGTTGCGGAAGTCCTCGGGGGCGAGCAGGCGCACGTGCGTGGCGTTGATCGCCTCAGCCTTCTTGAGGTCGAAGCGCGCGGGGTTGGGCAGCACGTCGTGGACGTCGAACGCCTCGACCAGCTCGGTGACGGTGAAGATGTCGTGGTCCGGCGAGATGGACCAGCCGAGCAGCGCGAGGTAGTTGAGCAGGCCCTCGGGCGTGAAGCCGCGCTCCCGGTGCAGGAACAGGTTGGACTCGGGGTCGCGCTTGGAGAGCTTCTTGTTGCCCTCGCCCATGACGTACGGGAGGTGGCCGAACTCCGGCATCACCTCGGCCACGCCGATCTCGAGCAGCGCCCGGTACAGCGCGATCTGGCGCGGCGTGGAGGACAGCAGGTCCTCGCCGCGCAGCACGTGCGTGATGCCCATGAGCGCGTCGTCGACCGGGTTGACGAGCGTGTAGAGCGGCTGGCCGTTGCCGCGCACGAGCGCGTAGTCCGGGACCGAGCCCACCTTGAACGTGATCTCGCCGCGGACGAGGTCGGTGAACGTGATGTCCTCGTCGGGCATGCGCAGGCGCAGCACGGGCTCGCGGCCCTCGGCGCGGAACGCGGCCTTCTGCTCGTCCGTGAGGGTGCGGTCGAAGTTGTCGTACCCCTTGGTCTTGACGCCCGCGGCGGCGTTGCGTGCGTCGGACTCCTCGGGGGTCGAGAACGACTCGTAGACGTACCCGCCCTCGACCAGCCGCGCGATGACGTCCTGGTAGATGTCCGCGCGCTGCGACTGCCGGTACGGCTCGTGCGGGCCGCCGACCTCGACGCCCTCGTCCCAGTCGAGCCCGAGCCAGCGCAGCGCGTCGAGGAGCTGCTGGTAGCTCTCCTCGCTGTCGCGCGCGGCGTCGGTGTCCTCGATGCGGAACACGAACGTGCCGCCGGTGTGCCGCGCGTACGCCCAGTTGAACAGCGCGGTGCGGATGAGCCCGACGTGCGGCGTCCCGGTCGGGGACGGGCAGAAACGGACGCGGACGGGCGAGGAGCCAGGTGCGGGGATCACGGCTCCCAGCCTAGTTGCCCGGCGCCGTCCGTCGCCCGGGCGTCCGGCGTGGCCCCGGTCGTCGTCTCAGTCGCGCGTGGCCGGGTCCGCAGCGGGCGCGGGCAGCGGGACGGTGTCGCGGACGGTTCGACCGGTCACGCAACGTTCGAAGTCGTGGAGCCAGTCGCGGAAGTCGTCGACGGTGTAGTCGCCGGTCATCCCGGGTGGGAGTGGCTCGGCACCGGCGAGGCGGTCGAGAGCTTCTTGGATGCACTCGTCGTATCGGTGCGAGTCCTGGGCGAGGTACTCCCACGCCCAGTCGCTCACCTCGTCGCGGGAGCGCGACTGGTCCACGAGCCCGCGCAGAGCGGCCCGCGTCTCCTCCCGTGTCGGATAGTCGCGTGCCACACCGTCCTTGCCGGAAGTCCCCATCAGACGAATACCTGTTCGTCGCCCGACGGGTGCCAGACGACGATCCGATTGCCCCTCTCGACGCGAAACCGGCGAGCACCGACCGACTCCAGGAGCGCTCGGAGATCTTTCTCGTCGAGCTCAAGTCTTGCCGTGTCGACCAGGGCTAGTGCGCTTCCCACCGAGGTGTTGTGCAGGACGACGACGTCGCGTTCGCCGTCGGGATCGTCGTCGAACCGCACGTACAGGTCCTCGAGACCCGGCTCGACGCGCGTCACGTCGACGGAGGCGACGCCGGGGATCGCGAGGACGTCGTCGGCCGTGAGGAGCAGCGTCGCTGCCGGATGTCCACCCGGTCCGCCGCCGGCTCCCGGCGTTCGTTCGCTGCCGCCAGGGCGAGCGACGGGGTTGCTCCGCGACCGAGTACGCACGAACACGAAGAGGCCGCCGATCGCGGCGCCGACGAGGGCGCAGACCGGGACGCTGACGATCGCGAGGACGATCCCGTACGACAAGGCCTCCCCGGTGGGGACGCCCCCGGCGAGCACGGCGAGGACCACGAGCACGACGACGACCGCGCACGGAAGGACCGCGCCCCAGCCGGCTCCTCGCGCGACGGCCCGACCCGGGGCGGGTCGCATGCTCAGACCCGCCGGACGACCGGGTTGCTCAGGACGCCGATCCCCTCGACCTCGCACTCGACGCGGTCGCCCGCGTCGACCAGGCCGACGCCCGCGGGCGTGCCGGTGAGGATGACGTCGCCCGGCAGGAGGGTCATCGCCTCGGAGATGTACGACACCAGGAACGGGATGTCGAAGATCATGTCGCTCGTGCGGCCGTCCTGCTTCACCTCGCCGTTGACGCGGCTGCGGACGCCGACGTCCTCGGGGTTCAGGTCGGTGTCGATCCACGGGCCCAGCGGGCACGACGAGTCGAAGCCCTTGGCACGCGCCCACTGCCCGTCGGTGCGCTGCGCGTCGCGCGCGGTGACGTCGTTCGCGACCGTGCACCCGAGCACGTAGCCGGGTGCGGCCTCGGGCGAGACGTCCTTGGCGAGCCGGCCGATGACGATCGCGAGCTCCGCCTCGTAGGAGACCTCCTGCGAGAAGTCGGGCAGGACGATCGGGTCGTCCGGGCCGACGACCGAGGTGTTCGGCTTGAGGAAGAGCAGCGGGCTCGTCGGGACGTCGTTGCCCATCTCCTTCGCGTGGTCGGCGTAGTTGCGGCCGACCGCCACGATCTTCGAGCGCGGGATCACCGGCGCGAGGAGCCGGACGCCGTCGCCCAGCTCGATGCGCTCGCCCGTCGGCGTGACGGGCATGTAGAGCGGGTCGCCCGTGAGGACCGCGAGGTACGTGCGGTCCCCCTCCTGCTGGACGAGGGCGTAGCGGGGGTCGTCTCCGGTGGTGAATCTCGCGATGCGCACGGGCTCAGGCTATCCGGCCTGCGCCCGCGCGACCGCGCGACCGTGCCCGTACGGGCTCACGCGCGGGCGAGGACCTCGCCGTTGAGGACCGCGAACCAGCCCGCGGGCTCCTCGGCCCAGCGCAGCCAGTCCTGCGCGAGCTGCTCGAGCGCGACGTCGTCCGCGAGCGCCGACTCCTTCGCCTGCACGGCGAAGTTCGAGGCGACGCAGCGCTCGGCCCAGAGGCCGCCCCACCACGTGCGGTCGGCGGGGGTCGCGTAGCACCACGTGCTCGCCGTGGGCGCGATGCCGTCGAGGTCGAACCCGGCGTCCTGGACCCAGGAGAAGAGGCGGCGCCCGGCGTCGGCCTCGAACCCGTACGCGTGCGTGACCTCGTGGTAGAGCGTGTTCCACTCGGTGAGGCCCGGGGACTCGGGGTACCAGGTCATGGCGGCGTAGTCGGCGTCGCGCACGGCGACGAGCCCGCCGGGCTTCGCGACCCGCTTCATCTCGCGCAGCGCGCCGACCGGGTCGGACAGGTGCTGCAGGAGCTGGTGCGCGTAGACGACGTCGAACGTGCCGTCCGCGAACGGCAGCTCGTACGCGTTCGCGTGCTGGAACGTGATGTTCGCGGTGCCGCGCTGGGCGGCGAGCTCGCGCGCGCTGTCCAGGACGGCCTCGGACGCGTCGACCCCGACGACCCGCCCCCCGGCCACGCGGTCGGCGAGGTCGACGGTGACCGTCGCCGGGCCGCAGCCCACGTCGAGGACGCTCATGCCCGCGCGCAGGTGCGGCAGGAGGAAGCCGGCCGAGTTCTCCGCGGTGCGCCACCGGTGGGAGCGCAGCACGGACTCGTGGTGGCCGTGCGTGTACGACTCGGACTCCTGCGCCGGGTCGCTGCCGGCCCCGGTGGGGGCGTCGGCGTGGTGGTCGGCGGCCGCGTCGGCGCCGTGGGGGGTGTGCGTCATACCCGCACCGTAGGCCGGACGTGCATCGTTCTCGACCCCGTTCTCACACTCTGGGCGCGCGGTCCGCGCGGGCATCGCACCGTCGACCGCTCCGGCGTGGCGGCCGGGTGGGAGCGCGCCCGCGCACGGACAATCCCCCCATGACGGCCGCGACCGGCACGACACCCTCCCCGGGCGACCCCGCGCGCTCCCCCGGCTTCGCGCGGCGGCACGTCACCCTCCTGCTCGGCGGGCCGGGGCGCGTCACGGGGGTCGACGTCGCGCGCGGGATCGCCGTCCTCGGCATGTTCACCGCGCACGTCGGGTACACGTCCGAGGACTTCGGGGAGGTCTCCGGCTGGCTCTCGCTGTCCCACGGGCGGTCGTCGATCCTCTTCGCGCTCGTGGCGGGGGTGTCGCTCGCGATCGTCTCCGGCGGGCGGACGCCCCTCGACGGGCTGCCCGCGCTCCAGACCCGCACGCGCATCCTCGTGCGCGCCGTGATGCTCCTCGGGCTCGTGGGCCTGCTGGACCTGCTGGGCACGCGCGTCCTGCTCATCCTCGGTTTCTACGCCGCGTACTTCGTGCTCGCCCTGCCGTTCCTGCGCTGGCGCCGCCGCGACCTGCTCGCGCTCGCGGGCGCGGTCGCGGTGGTCGGGCCGGTGCTCGCGTACTGGCTCCCCGAGGTGCTCGCGCGCGCCGGGCTGCACCTGCCCGACGACGGCTCGGGCGCCTTCACGGACTTCCTCGTGTCCGGGCACTACCCCGCCGTCGTGTGGATGGCGTACGTGCTGGTTGGGATCGCGATCGGGCGCTCCGACCTGTCCTCGACCGCCACGCGCGTCGGGCTCGTGGGCGGCGGGCTGCTCGCCCTGGGCATCGGGTACGGGCTCTCGGCGACGATGACCGGGCCCCTCGGCGGGGCCCAGGCCGTCGAGGACGCCGCCGCGGCGTGGTCGAGCAGCTTCCGGCCCGAGCCGCTGGACTGGTCCGACCCGTGGCCGACCAGCGCGTACCTGTGGCTCGCCGGACCGCACACCGACACCCTGCCGGAGGTGGTGGGGTCGGGCGGGTTCGCCGTCGCGGTGCTGGGGTCGTGCCTCTTCGCGGGCCGGCTCGGGCGCTGGGTCCTGGCGCCCGTCGCCGCCGTCGGCGCGATGGCCCTCACGGTGTACACGGCGCAGATCGTCGTGGTGTGGGCGTGGGGTGACGCGGCGTTCGAGCAGACGACGAACGGCCCCCTCCTCGCGCTCGTCCTCGCGACGCTCGCGGTCGCGACCCTGTGGCGTTGGGCGCTGGGGCGCGGGCCGCTCGAGCGGCTCTTCGCCGCGGTCGCGGCGCGCGCGTCCGCGGTCACGGCCGCCCGTGGCCCGTCGTAGGGTCGCCGCATGACGACTGCGAACGACGGAACCGCACCCCGCCCCGCCCTGCGCCGACTCGGCCGGTCCGGACTCGCCGTGTCCGCCGTCGGGCTGGGGTGCAACAACTTCGGCCGCCCCCGCACGGTGACGGAGACGCTCGAGGGGACGCGCGCCGTCGTCGACGCCGCGCTCGACGCGGGGGTGACGTTCTTCGACACGGCCGACACCTACGGGGGTCGCCCCGGGCTGAGCGAGGAGCTGCTCGGCCAGGCGCTCGGGTCGCGTCGCGACGACGTCGTGGTCGCGACGAAGTTCGGCATGTCGATGCACGGGGCCGCGGGCGAGGACTTCGGCGCCCGCGGGTCGCGGCGCTACGTCGTGCGTGCCGTCGAGGACTCCCTGCGCCGCCTCGGCACGGACCGCATCGACCTCTACCAGTTCCACACCCCCGACCCGCGGACGCCGATCGAGGAGACGCTCGCCGCGCTCGACGACCTCGTGCGCGCGGGCAAGGTGCTCTACGTCGGACACTCCAACCGGGCGGGCTGGCAGGTCGCCGAGGCCGAGTTCACCGCCCGCGCCGCCGGGACCGTGCGCTTCGTGTCGGCGCAGAACCAGTACAACCTCGTCGACCGCGCGGCCGAGCTCGAGGTGCTGCCCGCGGCGGCCGCGTACGGGCTCGGGGTGCTCCCCTACTTCCCGCTCGCGAACGGCCTCCTCACGGGCAAGTACGCGCACGGCGCGCGGCCCGACGACGGTCGCCTCGTCACGTCGAAGCCGCACCTCCTGGAGTCGGCGCCGTGGGAGGCGCTCGCGCGCCTCGGCGCGTTCTGCCAGGTGCGCGGGATCACCGAGGTGCAGGTCGCGTTCGGGTGGCTGCTGTCGCGCCCGCAGGTGTCGAGCGTCATCGCCGGCGCGACGAAGCCCGAGCAGGTGCGGCAGAACGCCGCGGCCGGGGCCTGGACCCCGACGGCCGAGGACCTGGCCGAGCTCGACGAGATCTTCCCGCCGCTCGGGAAGGTCGCACCCTTCTGACGCGCCGCCGCGGTCAGCCGGCCGATCGTGTGGTCCGTCGTCGACCGGCGGCCTACCGTGGAGGCATGGCCTCGTGGGAGGACGTCGAGCGGATCGTCTCGGCGCTGCCGGACACGGACCTCAAGGGTCCCCGGCAGTGGACCGTGCACGGCAAGCTCTTCGTCTGGGAGCGGCCGCTGCGGGCGAAGGACCTCGACGAGCTCGGCGAGACGGCGCCCGTCGAACCGCCCGTCGCGTTCCGCGTCGCCGACGAGGGCGAGAAGGCGGCGCTGGTCGGTGACGACCCGGACGTCTTCCTCACGACGAGCCACTTCGACGGGTACCCGATCGTCCTCGCCCGGCTCGACCTCGTCGCCGTCCCGGAGCTGGAGGAGCTGCTCCAGGACGCGTGGCTCGCACGCGCCCCGAAGCGGCTCGCGCAGGAGTACCTCGACCGCACGGAGTGACGCACGGCGCACCACCCTGCGCGCGGGTCACCAGGAGAACACGGCCACCGCGTAGTTCGCCCAGGTCGGTTCGAGCCCGACGGCGACGTCCGCGGGGTCGTACACGTTGTACACGAGGTCCCACTCGGCGCTCGTCCCCCGGGCGATGGTGTCCGGGTCGTCGAGCAGCACGTCGGGGGCATAGTCGAAGACCCTGCGGGCGACGAGCCCGCCCGACACGGGCTGCAGGTCGAGCCCGCCCGGGTCGACCTCCTGACCGGTACCGTTCGTGACCCGCACGCGGAGGCGGACCGCGTGCGGGTGGTCGTCCTCGCGCACGGAGGCGTCCTCGGTCGGCGTGTACGGCTGGGGCGCCGAGACCGAGACGACGAGGCCGTCCGTGTAGCGCACGGACTCCCCGTACCAGACCCGGTCCGAGGCGGCCCCGATCTCGGGACCCTCGTCGTAGCCGCCGCCGAACGGATAACCGCGCAGCGAGCTGCCGGCACCGTAGCCCGGACCGCCGCCCGTCATCACGTCGACCGTCACCCACGCCGTGAGCACCACGGTGCCGGTGAGGAGCGCGACGAGCGCGCGCGTCGCGCCGGCCACGCCACGCGTGCCCCGCCGCCACACGACCGCACCCACCGCGACCACCGCGGCGCCCGCGACCGCGTAGAGGCCGCCGACGTGCGCCCAGCCGCGCCGAGCCGTCACCGTCTCGGTGGCGAGCACGGCGACGACGAGGAGGACGCCGAGCGTCGCGGCCACGAGCGCGGCCGTCGCCCACGACCACCGCCCACGGGGCCGCGCCCTGGCGGCCGGGACGGTCTCACCCTCGCCGCGCGGTGTGGGCGGCGTCCCGGGAGCCTCGGGGTCCGGCGCGCGGCCGCCCTCGGCGGGGTCCCGCTCGGTGCCGGGCGCCGTGCCCCAGGCGGGCTCGCGCGCGCTCGCCCCGGGCGAGGTCGCGGGGTCCTTCACGCTCGGTCTCCGTCCTGTGCAGCCGTCGTCAGTACGCGCTCGCCTGCGTCACCTCGAACGTGGCCGTCTTCATGGCCTCGAGGTTCTCGGCGTCGATGAAGTCGAAGATCTCCACGGTCTCCGAGGCGCCCGGCTCCAGCGTCTCGGAGTACGCCCAGTCGCTCTCGATCACGGTGCCGTCAGCGGCGACCGCGTCCACGTCGATGTCGAACGTGAGGGGCTCGTCGGACGTGTTGGTGAACGTGACCGGCAGCGAGGACTCGACCCAGCCGAGCTCGTCGGCCGTACCCTCGAAGGTCCCGAACTCCACGCCGAGGTCGTTCGCGAGGATGTCGTCCGTCGCCTCGCCGAACGCGCGGTCGGACTCCTCCTGGACCTCCGAGAGCGTCTGCTCGTACTGCGTCGAGGCCTCGTTCGCCGCGACGACGAAGACCACCCACATGAGGATCGTCGCCAGGACGGACAGCACGCCGAGCACGATCGCCGTGATCGAGAAGCCCTTGCCGGAGCGACCCTGCTTCACCTGGGACAGCCCGACGAACCCGAGCACGACACCGGTGATGCCGAGAAGCGCCGCGAAGATGTTGACGAACGGGATCCAGCTCCCGAGGAAGCCGAGGATCGCCAGGACGAAGCCGACGATCGCGATCGTGCTCGTCGCCGGGGCGGGCGCGGTGTACGCCGAGTAGCCGTTGCCGTACGGGCTGCCGTACGGCTGCTGCGCCGGGTCGCCGTAGGGCTGGCCGTACGCCTGCTGCGCGGGGTCCGGGTACGGCTGCGGGTACGGCTGCTGCGCAGGGTCGCCGGAGGGCTGGCCGTACCCGGCCTGCTGGCCGTATCCCTGCTGCTGGTCCGTGCCGTACACGGGCGCCTGGCCGGCGCCGTAGGGTGCCTGACCCGCGCCGTAGGGAGCCTGCTCCGGCGCCGCGCCGTAGCCCGGGGCCGCGTACGCGTCGTTCGCCGACCCGTACGGCTGCGTCGGCGCCTCGCCCTGCGGCGCCCAGGCGTCGTGCGACGGCGCCTGCTGCGCCGGGTCCGCGCCGTGCGGCCGGTAGGGGTCGAACTGGTACGGGTCCTGCGGTGCCGTGGGCGGCTGCGACATGGTGCTCCTCCGCGGCGTCGCCGCGAGATCGGTCCAAACGGGTCGGGTGCCGGGGCGACGAGGTCGCTCCGGGCGGGCGTGCCGGGCCTTCACAGCACGTTCACGAGCATTCTTCCCGCTCGCGCCCACATCGGGAAAATGCCGCCCGGGTGAAACCCGTCCCGTCGGCCCGGCCACGGTGCTCTCGTACCCTGGGACCGTGCCCTCGACCGCCACCCCGGCCTCCCCGACGACCGCCGTCGTCGGCACCGTCGTGCTCCCGGCCGAGGAGTGGACCTCGCGCGAGCACGCCCACGCCGAGCGGGCGGACGCGTTCACCGCGGGGTGGCGGGAGCGCAAGCCGCGCGGCGAGAAGCACGCGATCGAGGACTTCCTCTTCACCTACTACCCCACGCGCCCGGCGCAGCTCCGCCGCTGGCACCCGGGCCCCGGCGTCGTGCTCGCCCCGCCGGAGGGCCGCGTGCCCGCCCCCGAGACCGCACCTCGGCCCGACGACGAGCCCGCCGACCCGTACACGGCGCGCGGCGCGTGGCGGTGGTACCGCGAGACCCCCGCGGGACTGACGCTCGACGCCGGCGCGTTCCTCGCCGACCGCGGCGACACGGTGCGCTACCTGCGCGCCCTGCTCGCCGCCACGGCGTCGCGGCCCGGCCGGTTCGGGTGCTTCGGGCTGCACGAGTGGGCGATGGTCTACCGCGACCGGGCCACCGGCCGCGACCACCGGCACCCGCTCCCCCTGCGCCTGGGGCACGACGGCACCGACCGCGTCGTCGAGTCCCACCCGGTGCAGTGCTCGCACTTCGACGCGTTCCGCTTCTTCACCCCCGAGGCCGGCCCGCTCAACCGCCTGCGGCCGACGCGCGAGAACCAGCCCGCCCTGGAGCAGCCCGGCTGCCTGCACGCGACCATGGATCTCTACAAGTGGGCGCTCAAGCTCACGCCCGCCGTCCCGGGCGACCTCGTGCTCGACTGCTTCGAGCTCGCGCGCGACGTCCGCGTCGTCGACATGCAGGCGTCGCCCTACGACGTGTCGTCGTACGGGCTCGACCCCGTCGCGATCGAGACGCCCGAGGGCAAGGCGGAGTACGTGCGCCACCAGCGCGCGTTCGCGGAGCGCGGCGCGGCGCTGCGCGCGCGGCTGCTCGCCGTGTGCGACGCGCTCGTCGGCAGCGAGCCGGACGCGCGCGAGGTCAGTGCGACAGCATCCCGCTGACGAGGCAGCGCCAGGTCACGGGCCCGACGACGCCGTCGACGACGACCTCCGGGAAGCCCGCGTGCAGCGCGTCCTGGAAGCCGCGCACCCAGGCCTCGGTGCGGGGGCCGAACTGCCCGTCGATGGCGAGCACCGGCTCCGGTCCGCCGGACAGGTCGCGCGCGACGGCCTCGCGCTGCACCGCGCGCACGGCCTCGCCGACGCTCCCCCGGCGCGCCACCACGACGAGCGCGGCCCACGTCGCCGGGCCCACGACGCCGTCGACGTCGAGGCCGGCCACGTCCTGGAAGGCGCGGACGGCGCCCTCGGTGCGCGGTCCGAGCAGCCCGTCGACGGCGATCTCGTGCCCGCGGTGGCGCAGCAGGTGCTGGAGCGTCTGGACCGGGTGCCCGTTGGCGCCGCGTCGCACGCGCGGCCAGGTCGGCAGTGTCGTCAGGACGGTCGTCATCGTCGTTCCCTCCGTCGTCGCGGGACCGGCGGGCTCTCCCGCCGTCGGGGTCCCGCGCCCCCGTCCGGAGGGAGGGCCGACGTGCGCTCCCTGATGCGCGGGCCCGGCGTGCGAGGATCGCGCGCATGAGTCGCGTCCCGCTCGCCGCCGTCCCGACCGGCCCGGTCGTCGTGCCCGACGCCGTCCGCGCGCTCGCCGGCGACGACGTCACCACGCCCGTGTGGCGCAACGAGCTCGGAGGGCTGACGTTCCGGCTCGACGGCGCCGACGGGACCCGGTTCGCCAAGTGGGTGCCCGCGGGCACGCCCGAGATCGACCTCTCGGGCGAGGCCGCACGCCTCGCCTGGGTCGGCGACCGCGCCCCGGTCCCGCACGTCCTCGCCCAGGGTTCCGACGACGACGGCGCCTGGCTCGTCACGCGCGCCGTCCCGGGACGGTCGGCGGTCGAGCCGCGCTGGGTCGCCGACCCGGCGACCGCCGCCCGCGCGATCGGGCGAGGGCTGCGCGCGCTGCACGACGCGCTGCCCGTCGGGTCGTGCCCGTTCACCTGGGCGGTCGAGGATCGCGTGTCGAACGCGGACCCGCGCCTCGCCCGCGGCGACGGCCCGGACGGGTGGTTCCCCGAGCACCGCGGCCTGGGCGTCGCCGAGGCGAAGTCCCGGCTCGACGACCCGCCCGCCGTCGACCGGCTCGTGGTGTGCCACGGCGACGCGTGCGTGCCCAACACCCTCCTGCACGACGATGGCAAGTTCGCCGCGCACGTCGACCTCGGCTCGCTCGGGGTCGCGGACCGCTGGGCCGACCTCGCCGTCGCGGCGTGGAGCACCGAGTGGAACTACGGCCCCGGGTACGAGGGCCACGTCTACGCGGGCTACGGCGTCGACCCGGACCCGGAACGCATCGCCTACTACCGCCTGCTCTGGGACCTCTCCTGACGCCCCGACCTGCTGAGTGCAGGAGTTGGTCGCCGTCGTCTCGATGGGACAGCGGCTATCTCCTGCACTCAGCGAGTCAGTGGTGGTGCGCGACGAAGCCGTCGGGCGCGCGGTCCAGGAACGTCGTCACCGACGACACGAGCCCGTCGGGCCGGACGTGCAGGACGTCGGTGCCGGTCGCGAACTCCGACCCGTCGGGGGCGACCGCGCGCCACCGCAGGCGCAGCCGGTCGTCGAGCAGGTCCGGCGCCGAGCGCGCCTCGAACCGGTGCCCCGCGACGTGCGTGAGCAGCTCGGTCGCGAACGCCAGGACCGCGTCGCACCCCCCGGCACGCGTCACGGGGGCGACGTACTCGACGTCGCGGGAGAACGTGTCGCGCGCGAGCCGGTCGCGACCGGCCGCGTCCGCCGTGTTCCAGAACTCCAGGTAGCGCTCGACCGCCGTCGCGGTCCGCGTCGTCGTCTCGGTCATGGTCCCTCCTCTGCCGGCGCCTGGGCCGCGGCGCCGTGACGGTCCGGCGGGGTGCCGGAGCACCACCGTCTGCCGGGCCACGACACGGTGTCGATGACCTCGGAGGTAGTTGGCCGGCCCTCCGAGGAACGGCAGGGTGGGTCCATGCCTCCCGTGGACGCACCCGCCGGATCGATGCTGCGCGAGTGGCGCGTGCGGCGTCGGCGCTCGCAGCTCGACCTCGCGCTGGGCGCCGACGTCTCGCCACGCCACATCAGCTTCGTGGAGACCGGCCGGGCGCAACCCAGCCGGGACATGATCGACCGCCTGTGCGACGAGCTCGACGTCCCGCTGCGGTCGCGGAACGACGTCTACCTCGCGGCGGGCTACGCCCCGCGGCACCGCGAGACGCCGCTGTCGACCGCGACGCTCGCGGCCGCCCGCCGGGCCGTCGACCTCGTGCTCGCCGGGCACGAGCCGTTCCCCGCGATGGCCGTCGACGGGCGCTGGAACCTGCTGGCCGCCAACGCCGCCGCGAGCACGTTCCTCGACGGCGTGCCCGACCGGCTGCGCGAGCCACCAGTCAATGTGCTGCGCCTGACCCTGCACCCGGACGGCCTCGCCGCGCGGATCGCGAACCTCGCGGAGTGGGGAGCGCACGTCCGACGGCGCGTGCGCCGCCAGCTCGACCGCACGGGCGACCCGGCGCTCGCCGCCCTGCTCGCCGAGGTGGAGGGCTACCTGCCGCCCGAGGGGCACCGGCGCGACGACCGCTCCCCGGCGAGCGACGCCGTCGTGCCGCTGCGCCTCGCGACCCCGGACGGCGAGCTCGCGTTCCTCTACACGATGACGGTGTTCGGCTCCCCGCGGGACGTCACGCTCGACGAGATCGCGATCGAGTCGTTCTTCCCCGCCGACGACGCCACGGCCGCCGCCCTGGGCGTCGTGCGCTGAGCGTTCGGGCTAGCGGCGCGGCTGGTGCGCCGCGACGCCCTGCTCCGCCTGGTCGGCGGTCTCCGCGATCCGGCGCGCGCGGGTCTCGGGACGCTTCGCCTCGACGATCCAGCCGAGGATCGCGCGGCGGACGCCCGGCGTGAACGCGTCGAAGTGCGCGCGGGCGCCCGGCCGCTCGCCGAGCGCCGCGGCGAGGTCGTCGGGGACGACGAGCGCCTCGGCGTCGTCGTGCCGCGTCCACGACCCGTCGGCCTTCGCGGCGTCCACGACGGCGCGTCCGGCGTCGGTCATGCGCCCGTCCGCCTCGATGCGCGCGACGCGCTCCTTGCTCAGGCGGGTCCAGCGGCTGCCGCGCCGGCGGCGCGTGAACCAGAGCGCGTGCCGGTCGGCGTCCACCGTCGCGGCCTGCCCGTCGATCCAGCCGTAGGACAGCGCCTCCTCGATCCAGGGCTCGTACCCGTAGGTCGTGCGGCCGCTCTCGCGCCGCCAGGTGAGGAGCCACACCCCGGGCTCGGGGTCGTCGTGGTGCTCGGCGAGCCACGCCCGCCACTCCTGCGGCGTCTCCGCATGGATCGCCGGCCTGCCCTGGTACTCCTCGGTCACTGCGCCTCCGTCGTCGCTGCGGGGCACCAGCGTGCCCGACGGGTCGGCGAGGCGCCAGGGAGCGGACCGGGGAGAGATGACCCGGGAGGCGTTCCCTCGGCGCCTCCCGGGTCGGTCTGTCAGCCGCAGGACGGGACGGCGACGTCTCGCGCGACCTCCTGGGTCGCGCCGCCGGGGCCGGTCGCCGTGACGGTCACGGGCACGTCCGCCCCCGTCTCCACGCCGCGCACGGCGAAGGACTGGTACGCGTTGGCGCCGGGGGCCACCGCGGCGAAAGACCTCTCCCCCGCGCCGGTGACGAGCGCGACGGCGAGCGCGTCGTCGGACACGTTGCGGGCGCGGACCGCGACGTACGGCGTGCCGGCGAGGCACCGCGCGGACGTCTCGACGTCGACGAGCGGCGCCGTCGGCTCGCCCACGACCTCGCCGTCCACGGTGAGCGTGCCGTCGGCGTTCACGACGACGTCCGCCGCCATCGCGGCCGCGAGGTCGACGCGCTGCCACTCGGCCTCGCCCGCGACGTCGAGCGCGAAACCCGAGTCGAGCGCGGTCGCGGCGAGGACGAGGCGGCGCTGGTCGCCGGTGAGGTCGGGGAACGCCGTACGCAGCAGGTCCTCGGCGCCGGCCGGGACCTGGACCTCGCGGCCCGCCTCACCGACGCGCGGGAACCCGTACGTCAGGCGCTGGTCGTACACCGCGAGCGCCTGGTCGGTGGGGAGGTAGGGCACCTGGTCCTGGGCGCACACGGCGATCTCGTCGCCGCACGCCCGCTCCAGCACGGTCACGAGCTCGGTCCGGGCCTGCTCGAGGAGCACGCGGAACGCGGGGTCGGACCACCGGAGCTGCGCGATGTTCTGCCCGGTCATGCGGCCGCCCATGACGTCGAGCGGGTAGTGGAAGCCGGTCACGAGGCGGTTGTCGCCGTACTCGGACGCGCGCGCGAGGATCTGCGGCGCGAGCTCCGGCAGGAGCGTGGCGAGCACGGTGCCCTGCGCGTAGCCGTGGTTGGTGTGCCCGCTGGGGAACGAGCCGTTGGTGCGCAGGCCCTCGTAGCTGCCGGAGGTCTCGAACGCGTTGACGTGGCCGCCGGCGGACGTGAAGCCGAGCCGGACAAAGGGGCGCTTGTAGTCGTACGCGGCCTTGGCGGGCTCGTGGTTGCCGACCGACTTCTCGACGCGCCCGGACAGCAGGGCCTTCGTCTTGGGGAGACGCCCGTCGGCGAGCGCGTCGCGGTAGATCGGCCCGAGCTCGCTGCCGAGCGCGTCCGCCATGGTCTCGTAGGCCGAGCCGCGCCCGTCGGTCAGCGCGCGCTGCACCTGCGGGTCCCCGGCGACGTAGGCGTTGTTGCGCGCGAGCGAGCCGAGGTCGTTGGCGCTCGTGGGCCGGCCGGGCTCGTTGGGCGAGAGGATCTCGGGGTGTTTCGCGCGCAGGTCCGCGAACCCCCGCAGCATCCAGGTGAACCAGTCCTGCCCGGTCGGGGCCGACGGCGTCGCGTCGGACGCGTAGGTCCGGTCGAGGACGTCCTGCGGGAACGGCATCGACGGGTCGTCGGTGGTGGAGAGCGCGAGGGAGAAGAAGACGTCCGAGCTCGTCTCGTTGCACTGGTGGATCTCGACCGCGATCGTGTTCTCGCCCGGGACGAGCACGTCGGCGGGGACGACGAGCGTCTCGCGCAGCGGCGCGGTCGCGCCGGCCCTGTCCTGGTACTGCAGGTTGCGGGTGATCATCGAGTCGCCCCACCCGGCGACGCGCTCGCCGTTGACGTACACGGTGGCGGAGTCGTCGTAGACGAGCGTGCCGCGCAGGCCGGTGATCGCGTCGAGCGTGGCCGCGTCGAGGGTCACGGTCGTGCGGAAGAAGTACGCGGGCACGACGACCTTGGGCGTCTGGGTGATCCAGTAGTCGAGCAGGGTCGTGATCGTGTTGCCGCCCCCGATGCCGCTCGCGGTCCCGTTGACCGCGCCGAAGCCCGGTCGGCCGGTCTTCCACGCCGCGTCGTCGAACGCCGGGTCCGCCCACGCGGTCCGGTCGGCGGCACCCGCGGCCGGGTCGGTGTTGTCGTCCAGGTAGCGCCAGGTGGTGCCGGCGCCGACCACCTCGGTCGGCGTGAACGCCTCTGCGGCGCGCGCCGCCGGCGCCTGGAGCGCCGCGGCGAGCACGAGCGCGAGCGTCGTGAGCGCCGCCAGCAGGGCGAGCGGCGCGGTGGTCCGGCGGTCGCGGGGTCGCGGGGCCGGGTACGTCGTCGTACCGGTCATGGGTCGTCCCTCTCTCGATGTCGTCGATGGCGCGAGCACGTCCAGCCGCGCCGGTCCGCGGGTGCGGGAGCGCGGGTTGGAGGACGGTGGCGCGGGACCGTGCGGCCCCGCGCCACCGTCGATCAGGAGCAGGCGGCGGCGTCGTACGCGGCCGTGACCTGCTGGGGCTCGCCGTCGGGCGCCGTCACGGTGACCGTGACCTCGCCCGACTCGACGGCGGCGGCGCGCGTGGCGAACGACTGGTAGGCGTTCGCCCCGGGCGCGACCTCGGCGAAGAGCTTCGAGCCGTACGGGGTCGCGAGCTCGATCGCGGCGGGCTGCTCGCCGGTGTTGAGCGCGCGCACCGCGACGAACGCCTTGCCGCCCATGCAGCGGGCCTGCGCCGTGACCTCGACTTGGGGCGCCGGGGCCACCCCGGTCGCGTCGGTCGCGACCGCGAACACGTGGAACCGCGTGTTGCGCGGGAGGGTGAGGCTCGTCAGCACCTTGCCCTCGGGCAGCGTGACGGGCGCCGTGGCGTAGAGCCCGCAGCCGAACCTGTCCGTCCCGGTCCCGTTGCCCCGTGCGCCCGGCTTGGCGACGAGGATGTTGCCCGGCTCGGGCGAGCCCGTGCACCAGTCGCTCAGGGCGACCTGGGTCGTCTGGCTCGTCCCGTCGGCGAACCCGAGGACGAGGTCGCCGCGCTGCGTGCCGTGCGTCGCCGTCCCGACGAGCGAGAGCGTCCGCGCACCGCGCTGCGCCTCGGGCACCTCGAGCACCTGTCCGTTCGCCGCGACGTTGTCGGGCTCGCCGGCGGGTGCGGCGCCGAGCAGGTAGGTCAGGTCGGTGCCCGGGACGGTCAGCTCGAGGCCCTGGACCACGCCGAGGTCGGCGAGCAGGTCGCGCAGGAGGTACGCGCCGGACCCGTCGAGGTTCGCGTTGGCCGCACCGGCGTCGCCGATGCCGACGTTGTCGAACGCGCCCGCGATCCACGACTCCCCGGACACGACGACCGAGATCTCACGCACTGCCTCGGTCCCCGCGGCGTCGTGCACGACGAGCCGCACGGTGTGCACGCCCGGCTCGGCGTCCGCCGCCGCGGCAAGGGTGGCCGTCCCCTCGACCGTGGCCGGCAGGCCGTCGGACTCGGCGGTCCACTCGGCGAGGTCGGTCGTCGCCGTCACGGCGCCGTCGGACGTGACCTCGAGCGTCCCCGTCGAGGTCCCCGCGCCCTGCGCGACGACCTGGACGGCGACGTCGGTCTGCCCGCCCGGCGCGAGGACCGGCTGCCGCGGCGTCGCCCCGACGAACAGGCGCTCGACCGTGCCGTCCGCCGGCACGACGGCGTCCGGCGAGGCCGCGGGGTCGGTCGCCCACGCGGACGGCTCGGTGCCGACGGACACGTCGAGCGTGCCCGCCGCGGTGAGCTCGTCACCCGTGACCCAGGCGCGGTCGAGCGGCTCGCCGCCGAGCGAGACGGACTGCGTGTAGTGCGCGTCGGGCGCGACGCCGTCCGCCGTGAGGTGCAGGGAGTCCCGACCGAAGACCTCGGGGTCGAGCATGATGGTCACGTCGTCGAACAGCGGCGTCGTCAGGCCCCACAGGTCGGTGCCCGGGACGATCGGGTACACACCGATCGACGACAGCACGTGCCACGCGGACATCGTGCCGAGGTCGTCGTTGCCCGTGACGCCGTCGGGGCCGTCGGTGAACAGCGTCGCCGCGGCGCGCACGACGTCCGTCGTCTTCCACGGCTGACCGGTCCACAGGTACACGTACGGCGCGTGGAGGTTCGGCTCGTTGTTCGGGTTGTAGGTCTCCCAGCCGTAGTAGTCGTACGTGCCGTTGACCCACACCTCGCTCGCGACGCGCGCGGGGTCGGCGACGAGCTCGTCGTACGCGAAGAAGGCGTCGAGACGGTCGACCGCGGCGTCGGTGCCGCCCATGAGGTCGAACAGGCCGGGGACGTCCTGCTGCGCGAGCCACTGGTACTGCACGGCCGTGCCCTCGTGGAACCCGTCCGAGTGCGCGGGGTCCGCATCACCCACGAAGAACCCGTCGGCGCTGCGCGCCCGGAAGTTGCCCGTGCGCGGGTCGAACACGTTGCGGTAGCTCTGGCCGCGGGCCGCGTAGCGGTCGGCGTCCTCGTCGTGGCCGAGGCCGCGCGCCATCGTCGAGAGCATGGCGTCGGCGAGGGCGTACTCCATGGTCGCCGAGGCGCCGTGCTGGAGGTCGTAGTCGCCCGGCTCGCCCGAGCGCGCGGGCTCGTGCGGGACGAACCCGTCGCGCAGGTACTCGACGTTCGCCGCGCGCCCGTTGAAGGGCGAGTCCGCAGGCGGGACGCCGTCGGCGTTCTCCTTCAGGACCGCGTACGCCTCCTCCTCGTGGCCCGTGAGCAGCCCCTGCCGCCACGCGCTGACGAGGAACGGCGTCGCCGGGTCGCCGGTCATGATGTTCGTCTCGACCGTGCCGTAGCCCCAGCGCGGGAGCCAGCCGCCCTGCTGGCCCTGGCGCACGAGCGAGAGCGCCATGTCGGCCGACTCGTCGGGCGCGAGCAGGTACAGGAGCTGCTGCTGCGTGCGGTACGTGTCCCAGAGCGAGTAGTTCTGGTAGTAGGTGAAGCCCGGCTCGGCGGCGTGGACCTCCTGGTCCCAGCCGCGGTAGCGCCCGTCGACGTCGGAGCCGACGTTCGGCGCGAGGAAGCTGCGGTAGAGCGACGAGTAGAACGTGCGCAGGTCGTCCTCCGCGCCCTGCGCGACCTGCACGAGGCCGAGACGCTCCTCCCAGGCCGTGCGCGCGGCGTCGTGCACGGCGTCGAACGTCCCCGCCTCCGCAGCGAGGTTCGCCGCGGCGCCGTCGGCGCCCACGTAGCTCATCGCGGTGACGGCCTCGACGTCGAGGTCGCCGCCGGTCGTGTCGAACGTGACGTACGCGCCGCGCCGACCCTCGCCGCCCGACGCGGCGTCCGAGCCCGCGGTGACGGTCGCGCCGTCCCACGTGCCGTGCGCGACGAAGGGACGGTCGAAGGTCGTGCGGGTCCAGATCGTCTGCGGCTCGGTGTCCTGGCAGAAGCCGCGCACGGTGATGCGGGTCTCGACCGTGCGGTCGTCGACGACGCGCACGTCGGACTCCGTCACGCGGTTGAGCGCCTGGCCGGCGTTGAGCAGGACGTTCGCCTGCGTCGTCGCCGGGAACGTGTAGCGCTGGACGCCCGTGCGCGCGGTCGCGGTGAGCTCGGCCTCGATCGTTCCGGCTGCCGCCTGGAGACCCACGCGGTAGTACCCCGGCGAGGCCTCCTCGTCGTCGTGCGAGAAGCCGAGCGCGTACTGGCCGTAGTCGGTCGAGGTGATCGCGCCCGTCGTCGGGAGCGTGGGCAGCGGGCCGCCGAGCCCGCAGCCGACGCCCGACAGGTGCACGAGCGAGAAGCCGCGGACCGACGTGCGGTCGTAGTCGTACCCGACGTTGTGACCGTTGTCCGGCGACAGCTGCACCATGCCGAACGGGACGGCGGCGCCCGGGTACGTGTTGCCGTCGTCCTTGGTCCCGATGAACGGGTTGACGTAGTCGACCAGCGGGCCGTCGACGACGGCAGCGGCGGCATCGGACCCCGTCGCTGCCTCCGTCCCGGCGGTGGGCGTGGACGACGTCGCGAACCCGGGCGCCGCGTACGCGGTTAGCGGGAGCGCGAGGCTCGCCGCGGTGGCCAGGGCGATGGCGGCGCCCGCGCGACGTCGACGCCCGCCGGGACGCGGCGGGCGCGAGCGTGACGGTCCGGTACGTGCCGGGAATGGATCGCGATCAGCGTTGATAGCGCTGTCTGCCCGCATGTGGTGCTCCCCTTGGTCCCACGGCGGCGTGGGGTCGGCGGTCATCGATGACTCGGAGACGGGACCCGGCCTCGACGCCGGTCCCGCGGCATACCCTCGCACACGTTGACAGCGCTATCAACCCCCGGCGCCCCGATCTCCCCAGCTGCCGAACCCGGGGTTGTCCCCCAGTTCGGCGGCGAACCGGGGAACAACCCCGGGTTCGGCAGCGCCAGATCCGCACCGACCCCGCGGCCGGCGCGACGGGTCCGGTCGACGTCCCCGGCGCTCCACACCTGACAGACTCGTGCCGTGACCACCACGACCGGCCGCACCCCGGCTCTCCTCGCGCACGTGCCCGCACCGACGGGCAAGGCCCCCGACCCGGACGCGCTCTACGAGGGGTTCACCACCTGGGCGACGGAGCAGGGCCTCGAGCTCTACCCGCACCAGAGCGAGGCGCTCATCGAGCTGGTCACCGGATCGCACGTCATCCTGTCGACGCCCACCGGCTCGGGGAAGTCGCTCGTCGCGATGGGCGCGCAGTTCGCCGCGCTCGCCGCGCACCGGTCGGGCCGCGGCGGCCGCACGTACTACACGGCGCCGCTCAAGGCTCTGGTCAGCGAGAAGTTCTTCGCTCTCGTCGCGGCGTTCGGGTCCAAGAACGTGGGCATGACCACGGGCGACTCCGCGGTGAACCCCGACGCCCCGATCATCTGCTGCACGGCGGAGATCCTCGCCAACATCGCGCTGCGCCGCGGCGGCGGTGACGGTGTCACCGCCGGACCTGTCGACGACGACGCGATCTCTCAGGTCGTCATGGACGAGTTCCACTTCTACGCCGACCCGCAGCGCGGCTGGGCGTGGCAGGTGCCGCTGCTCGAGCTGCCGAACACCCAGTTCCTGCTCATGTCCGCGACGCTCGGCGACACGACCCGGTTCGTCGAGGAGCTCGAGGAGCGCACCGGCCGGCCCGTCGCCGAGGTGACCACCGCCCAGCGGCCGGTCCCGCTGCACTTCAGCTACGTCGTCGAGCCGCTCACCGAGGTCATCGAGGAGCTCGTCAGCACGCGCCGCGCGCCCGTGTACGTCGTGCACTTCACGCAGAAGGACGCGGTCGAGCGCGCACAGTCGCTGCTGTCGATGAACGTCGCGACGAAGTCGGAGAAGGAGGCGATCGCCGCCGAGCTCGGCGACTTCCGCTTCGGCACCGGGTTCGGCAAGACGCTGAGCAAGTTCCTGCGGCACGGCGTCGGCGTGCACCACGCGGGCATGCTGCCCAAGTACCGGCGCGTCGTCGAGCGCCTCACGCAGGCCGGCCTGCTCAAGGTCGTGTGCGGCACGGACACGCTCGGCGTCGGCATCAACGTGCCGATCCGCACCGTGCTGCTCACGAGCCTCGTGAAGTTCGACGGCGAGCGCATGCGCCACCTCACGGCGCGCGAGTTCCACCAGATCGCGGGGCGCGCGGGTCGCGCCGGGTACGACACCGTGGGCGAGGTGCTCGTCATGGCGCCCGACCACGTCATCGAGAACCGCAAGATGCTCGCCAAGGCGGGCGACGACCCGAAGAAGCTCAAGAAGATCGTCCGCAAGAAGGCGCCGCAGGGCTCGGTGAACTGGACCGACGCGACGTTCGAGCGCCTGCGCGACGCCGAGCCCGAGCCCCTGACGAGCCACTTCACGGTCACGCACGCCATGGTGCTCAACGTCCTCGCGCGCACGGCGCAGCACGGTCGCGGCGGCCAGGCCGACGCGACCGACCCGCGCCGCGACCCCGTCGAGGCGATGCGGCACCTGCTCCTCGCGAACCACGACACCGACACCCAGCGCCGCGAGCACGTGCGCCAGACGTTGCGCATCTACCGCTCGCTGCGCGTCGCGGGGATCGTCGAGCGCGTGCGCGTGCCCGACCCGTCGCGCCCGGAGGGCTACCGCCCGAGCGTGCGGCTCGTCGGTGACCTGCCGCGCGAGTTCGCGCTCAACCAGCCGCTGTCGCCGTTCGCGCTCGCGGCCCTGGACCTGCTCGACGTCGAGGGCGCGACCCACGCGCTCGACGTCGTCTCCGTCATCGAGGCGACGCTCGACGACCCGCGCCAGGTGCTCTACGCGCAGCAGAACGCCGCCAAGGGCGAGGCCGTCGCCGCGATGAAGGCCGAGGGGTACGAGTACGAGGAGCGCATGGCGCTGCTCGAGGAGATCACGTGGCCCAAGCCGCTCGAGGAGCTGCTCGCGCCCGCGTTCGCGATGTACAAGCGGTCCAACCCGTGGGTCGCGGACGCCGAGCTCTCCCCCAAGTCCGTGGTCCGCGACATGGTCGAGCGCGCCATGACGTTCGCGGAGTTCGTGTCCGTCTATGGGCTCGAGCGCACCGAGGGCGTCGTGCTGCGCTACCTCGCGGACGCCTACCGCGCGCTGCGCCAGGTCGTCCCCGAGGAGCACCGCACCGAGGAGGTGCAGGAGATCGTCGAGTGGCTCGGGGAGCTCGTGCGCGGCGTCGACTCGTCGCTCCTCGACGAGTGGGAGCGCCTCGCGCACCCCGTCGACGACGACGCGGACAGCGAGGTCGGCGACGGTCCGCTCTCGGGCGCGGGCGCCGAGGCGCCGACCCGGCCGGTCACGGGCAACCCGCGCTCCTTCCGCCGCCTCGTGCGCAACGCGCTGTTCCGCCGCGTCGAGCTCGCGTCCCGCGAGGACTACCGCGCGCTCGGCGCGCTCGACGGCGGCGCGGGCTGGGACGCGGACGCGTGGGGCGACGCGCTCGACCCGCTGTTCGACGACCAGGGCGACGACGCGATCGGCATCGGCCACGGGGCCCGTGCCGCGGCGCTTTTCCAGGTCGTCGAGGCCGGCGCGGAGGTCCCGGCAGGCCACGAGGGCCCGACGGCGGAGCACGCCCCGGGTGGGGTGGTCCCCGCGGGCACGTGGCTCGTGCGGCAGGTGCTCGACGACCCGGCGGGCGACCACGACTGGGCGATCACGGCCAGCGTCGACCTCGCGGCGAGCGACGAGGCGGGCGAGCCGGTCGTGACCGTGCTGGCCGTCGGGCCGCTGTAGGCCGGCGCCGCGACGGGCGCATCACCGCCGGGCGCCCTGGGTCGGGCGGCCCGGGTCGGGGGCGCCGCCGCGCCCCGGCCGCTCAGTCGACCGGCAGCAGCCCGCGCTCGGCGAAGACCTGCTTCGCCACGGCCGTCGCGTTGAGCGCCCGCGGGAACCCGCAGTAGACGGCCGACTGGAGGAGCGCCTCGACGATCTCGGCCGGTGTGAGGCCGACGTCGAGCGCGGTGCGGACGTGGATCTCGAGCTGGGGCTCGCACCCGCCGAGGGCGCTGAGCATCCCGAGCGTGACGAGCTGCCGGTCGCGCGGCTCCAGGTGGGGGCGCGCGTAGATCTCCCCGTACGCCCAGGCCGAGATCTGGTGCTCGAGCTCGGGCGACACGTCCGCGAGCGCCTCCGCGAGGACGGCGCCCGCCGTCGCGTTGACCGCGCCGAACACTCCTCTCCCGTGCTCGTAGCGCTCCGCGCGCGTGGTCGGTCGGTCGTCCGTGGAGTTCCCCTGCGTCACGCCGAGCAGCGTAAGGGACGGGGCGTGACCTGCGTCGACGGTCTCACTCCCGCCGCGCGGGCGGCGTGGTCACGAACCGTCGCGCCGCCGGTCGAACCGCTCCGGCAGGTGGGTGAAGCCCGCGGAGACGTACGTGGCGACGCCCCCGACGTTGGACGCCGGCGTCGCGACGAGCGCGCTCGACGAGCCCAGCTCGCGGAGCGCCGCCAGGCCGGCGAGGGTGACCGCCCGGCCGAGACCCCGGCCGCGGTGGTCGGCGTGCACCCCCATGGGCTCGATCAGCCCGGGTCGTCCCGGGCCGGCCGACCACACGCCGATCACGGCCACGGCGGTCGCCCCGCCGACGTCGACCGCCTCGCCGTCGACCGCCTCGCCGTCGACCGCCTCGCCGTCAGCCGCCTCGCCGTCGGGCGGGCCGGCGACGGGCGGGCCGTCGTGCACGACGAGGCAGCGTGCGTCGACGTACGGGAGCCCGGACGCGAGCGCGTGCCAGCGCTCCGGCACGGCCCGCGTCCCGCCGAACGACGAGCGGAGCGTCTCGGCCCACGCGGCGGCCTCCGGCGGCCCGACCTCGCGCACCCGGACCCCGGGTTCCTCGACCGGGGCCGCCAGGTCGCGGCGCAGGAGCGCCCACCGCTCGTCGACGCGCCAGCCCGCCGCGGCCAGGCGCTCGTCCACGAGGGCTCCCACCGGCGCCTCGACCGACGCCCCGCTTTCTCCCAGCACGCCGCGCTCGGGCCGGGTGGCGTCGTCGGCGAGCCGGTGCGCGAGCTCGTCGTCGCGCAGCAGGTCGGGCGCGATCGCGAGCCGGAGCAGGTCCGGGCCGTCGAGCAGCCCCACGGCGACGACGCGCCCGTCACGGCGCCACGTCCGCAGCGCGGCGGCGGTCGCCCGAGCGCCGAACCGCCAGAACCAGCCCACGTCGCCGGGGTGCAGCTGGAGCGGCGCGGCGTCGTCCTGCCACGCCCGCAGCGCGTCCAGGGCCTCGCGCAGCCCGTCGACCCCCGGGGTCTCCCGCTCGATCACCATGTCCTGATCAGACCTCACCGCGACCTGGGGGCGCACGCTGTGTGCGCCGTCGGCCGCTCGCGCAGGAGCCCGCGCGGCCCCCGGTCGCGCCGCGCCGGTGGGCCCCTACGGTGAAGCCATGAGCGACGCACCGCGCAACGGCCAGCACCCCGGCGAGCCCCACCACCCCGAGAGCACGGGATCTCGGCTCAACCGGCTGCGCGCCGGGGTCCTGGGCGCGAACGACGGCATCGTGTCGACCGCGGGCGTCGTCGTGGGCGTCGCGGCGACGAGCACGTCGATCCCGGTCATCGCGACGGCGGGTGGCGCGGCACTCCTCGCGGGAGCGCTGTCCATGGCTGCGGGCGAGTACGTCTCCGTGAGCACCCAGCGCGACACCGAGAAGGCGCTGCTCGCGACCGAGCGGCGCGAGCTCGCCGAGATGCCGGACGCCGAGCTCGCGGAGCTCACGGGGATCTACGAGGCGAAGGGACTGACGCCGGACCTCGCGCGCCAGGTCGCGGTCCAGCTCACCGAGCGCGACCCGCTCGCCGCGCACGCCGACGCCGAGCTGCACATCGACCCCGACGAGCTCACGAGCCCGTGGGAGGCCGCGGTCGCGTCCATCGTGTCGTTCACAGTCGGTGGCCTGCTGCCGCTCGCGGCGATCCTCCTCGCACCGCAGGCCGTGCGCATCCCGCTGACGTTCGTCGCCGTCGTGCTCGCGCTCGTGCTCACGGGGTGGGGCTCGGCCCGGCTCGGGAACGCGCCGACCCGGCGCGCGACGGTCCGGACCGTCCTCGGCGGCGCGATCGCGATGGGCGTGACCTACGCCATCGGCTCCCTGCTCGACGTCAACGTGTAGCAGGGCGCTACGGCAGAATCGGCCCGTGGCCAAGAAGTCGAAGTCGTCCGCGCACGCCGGCACGCCCGCGGTCGCGCTCCTCGAGCGCGAGGGCGTCGCCCACACGCTGCACCCGTACGAGCACGACCCGTCGAGCGACCTGTCCTACGGCCTGGAGGCCGCGGCGGCGATCGGGGTCCCGGCGGAGCAGGTGTTCAAGACGCTGCTCGCCGTGGTCGACGGCGGCGCGCTGGTCGTGGGGATCGTGCCGGTCGACCGCCAGCTCGACCTCAAGGCCCTCGCCAAGGCGGCGGGCGGCAAGAAGGCGACGATGGCCGAGCCCGCCGCGGCCGAGCGCGCGACGGGCTACGTCGTCGGCGGCATCTCGCCGCTCGGCCAGAAGCAGCGCCACCGCACGTTCCTCGACGACACCGCGCTCGTGTTCGACGCCGTCTACGTCTCGGGCGGGCGCCGCGGCCTCGACGTCGGCCTCGCGCCGGGAGACCTCCTGCGGCTCACGGACGGCACCGCTGCCCCCCTCGCGAGATAGAGGCCTGGTCGGCCGAGGTAGAGGCCTGGCCATGACCAGGCCTCTACCTCGCGCTACCGGGCCTCTGTCGCACCGTCGGTCAGCGCTGGTAGGCGGTGTACGGGGCGTCGCTCGGGACGATGTCCTTGCCGAGCGGCAGGAGCGAGACCGGGATCATCTTGAGGTTCGCGATCCCGAGCGGGATGCCGATGATCGACACGAACAGCGGGATCGCGGTGACCACGTGCCCGATCGCGAGCCAGATGCCGGCCACGACCACCCAGATGACGTTCCCGATCGTCGACCACGCGCCCGCGGTCGGCTTGTCGACGACCGTGCGGCCGAACGGCCACAGCGCGTAGCCCGCGATGCGGAACGACGCGATGCCGAACGGGATCGTGACGATGAGGATGCAGCAGATGATGCCCGCCAGGACGTAGCCCAGGGCGAGCCACAGCCCGGCGAACACGAGCCAGATGATGTTGAGCAGTGTCTTCACGGCACCGTCCTTTCCCCACCATTCTCGCCGATCAGGCCGCAGGTGCCGATCCGGGACCACCCTGAGACGACCCGGATCTCGGACGGCCCGGCCGACCTAGACTGACCGCATGCCCCTCCCTGAGCCGTCGTCCGTGCTGCCCGCGCAGATCGCGCAGAACCTCGCCCGGGTGCGGTGCCGGGTGGACGACGCCGCGCGCGCTGCCGGGCGCGCGCCGTCGGACGTGCGGCTGCTCGTGGCGACCAAGACGCAGCCCGCCGACGCCGTGCGCGCGGTCGTCGAGGCCGGTGCGGACCTGATCGGCGAGAACCGCGTGCAGGAGCTCGTCGCGAAGGCACCCGACCTCGCCGACCTCGTGGCGGCGGGGCGTGTCGAGGTCCACATGATCGGGCACCTCCAGCGCAACAAGGTCAACCAGGTCCTCGCGACGGCGACGGGCGTGGAGAGCGTGGACTCGCTCGCGCTCGCCGAGGCGCTCGCGGCGCGCTGCGCGCGCGACGGCCGGGTGCTCGACGTGCTCGTGCAGGTGAACGTCTCGGGCGAGGAGTCCAAGTCGGGCGTCCGGCCCGACGACGCGCCCGCCCTCGCGACCGCCGTCGCCGCGCTCGAGGGTCTGCGCCTGCGGGGCTTCATGACGATCGGCGCGAACGCGCCGGACGAGACGGTGGTGCGCGCGGGCTTCGCGCGCCTGCGCGAGGTGCGCGACGCCGTCGCCGGCTCGGGCGCGCCTGGCACCGGCGACGCGCGCGAGCTGTCCATGGGCATGAGCGGCGACCTCGAGCTCGCGGTCGCCGAGGGCGCGACGATCGTTCGCGTCGGCACCGCCGTCTTCGGCCCGCGACCCGCGCCGAGGTAGAACCCGCCGTCGCGACGTAGAGCCCGGGGAGCTCTACCTCGCGACCGGGGGCTCTACGTCGCGGGGTACGGCGTCAGGGGACGCGCGCGGTCCACTCCGGCGTCGAGAACTTGGTGCGCGCGAGCTCCTGCGCCCGCTCGCGCTCCTCGGGCGTGACCTTGCCCTCGACCGTGCGGTAGCGCGACCGGAAGTGCTCCTTGAAGGCGTCGATGACGTCCTCGCGCGCCATGCCCGTCTGCGAGCGCACCGGGTCGACGCGCTTGTTCGCGCTCGTCGTGCCCTTGTCCGAGAGCTTCTCGCGGCCGATCCGCAGCACCTCGAGCATCTTGTCCGCGTCGATGTCGTACGCCATCGTCACGTGGTGCAGCACCGCTCCCCCGCGCAGCCGCTTCTGCGCCGCCCCCGCGATCTTGCCCGCGGGCGACGCGATGTCGTTGAGCGGCTTGTACGTCGCCTCGACGCCGACCTCCGCGAGCGCGCCGAGCACCCAGTCGTCGAGGAACGCGTACGAGCGCTCGAAGCTCAGCCCCTCGACGAGCGACCCGGGGACGTAGAGCGAGTAGGTGATGGTGTTCCCCGGCTCGACGAACATCGCGCCCCCGCCGGAGATGCGGCGCACGACGGTCACGCCGTGACGCTCCGCGCCCTCCGGGTCCACCTCGTTGCGCAGCGACTGGAACGAGCCGATGATCACCGCGGGCGACGCCCACTCCCAGATCCGCAGCGTCGGGCCGCGCCGACCGGCGTCGAGCTCCTCCGTGAGCACCTGGTCGAGCGCGAGGTGCATGGCCGGCTCCTCCGGGCCCTCGTGCACGATCTCGAACGTGTGGTCGCCCCAGCCCGTCGCGTGCCCGAGCGCGCGGCGGACGGCGATGGCCACCGCCTCGGGCGAGAAGCCGATCATCGTGACGTCCTCGCCGAGCGCGCCCTGCACGGCGCTCGCGAGCTGCGCGACCGTCGCCGTCTCGGGCATGCCCGTCAGCGCGCCGTCGATGTCCTCGAGCGCGTCGTCCGGCTCGAGGAAGAAGTCGCCGCTCACCGCGACGCGGGCGAGCCGCCCGGCCTCCACCTCGACGTCGACCGCTACGAGCTTGCCACCGGGAACCTTGTACTCACCACGCACCCGTCCACCCTAAGCCCGCTCGCCCTTCGCACGGCGGGAGACGTCGGTCACCCCGCAACAGACCGCCGTCGCGGACGCCCAGCCGTCCCTCGGCAGGGCGAGGTACCGGTCAGCGAGGGTCGACGCCCGCGTGGACCAGCCCGTAGATCGCGGAGTCGGTCAGCGCCTCCCACGCCGCCTCGATGAGGTTCGGCCCGACGCCGACCGTCGACCACGACGTCGAGCCGTCGGTCGTCTCGATGAGGACGCGCGTGATCGCGTCCGTGCCCTGCTCGGTGTCGAGGATGCGGACCTTGAAGTCGATGAGCTCGAACACGTCGATCTCGGGGTAGACGCGGCCGAGGGCGAGCCGCAGGGCGTGGTCGAGCGCGTTGACGGGCCCGTTGCCCTCGCCGGTGGTGACGATGCGCTCGCCGCCGGCGTGGAGCTTGACGGTCGCCTCGGCCGTGGCCTCGGTGCCGCGCGACCCGGCCCGCTCGACGATCGTGCGCCAGCTCTCGACCCGGAAGTACGGCGGCCGCTCGCCCGTGATCTCCTCGCGGAGCAGCAGCTCGAACGACGCGTCCGCCGCCTCGTACGTGTAGCCGTTGGCCTCGTCGTCCTTCACCCGGTTGGTCACGCGGGTGAGCAGCTCGCCCTGGCCCGACAGGTCGAACCCGAGCTCACGGCCCTTGAGCTCGATCGAGGCGCGGCCGGCCATGTCGGAGACGAGCATGCGGATGTCGTTGCCGACCGCCGTCGGGTCGATGTGCTGGTAGAGGTCGGGGTCGACCTTGATCGCGCTCGCGTGGAGGCCGGCCTTGTGCGCGAACGCGCTCGCGCCGACGTACGGCTGACGCGCGTACGGCGAGATGTTGGTGATCTCGCTGATCGCGTGCGAGATGCGCGTGGCCTCCTCGAGGCCCTCCCCGGTCAGGGTCCGCAGCCCGTGCTTGAGCTCGAGGTTCGCGACGACCGTGAGGAGGTCGACGTTGCCCGTGCGCTCCCCGTACCCGTTGACCGTCCCCTGCACGTGGGCGGCGCCCGCCTCGACGGCGGCGAGCGTGTTCGCGACGGCGCAGCCCGAGTCGTTGTGCGCGTGCATGCCGAGCAGCGCGTCGCCCGGGAGCGCGTCGCGCCCGTGCGGGAGCCCGACGGCGTCGCGCAGCTCCTCGACGACCTCGACCACCCAGGTGGGCAGCATCCCGCCGTTGGTGTCGCAGAGCGCGACGACCTCGGCCCCCGCCTCGAACGCGGCCTGCACGGCGGACCGCGTGAAGGCGGCGTCGTACCGGTAGCCGTCGAAGAAGTGCTCGGCGTCGACGACGACCCGGCGTCCCTCGCCCACGAGGAACGACACGGTGTCGGTGATCATCGCGAGGCCCTCGTCGGGCGTCGTGCGCAGCGCGCGCTCGACGTGCCGGACGTCGGACTTGGCGACGAGCGTCACGACCGGCGCCTCGGAGTCGACGAGCGCCCGCACCTGCGGGTCGTCCCACGCGCGCAAACCCGCCTTGCGCGTCGAGCCGAACGCGGCGAGCACGGCGTGCCGGAGGTCGAGCTCCTTGGCGGCGCGGCGGAAGAACTCCGTGTCCTTGGGCACCGCGCCCGGCCAGCCGCCCTCGATGAACCCGACGCCGAGCTCGTCGAGCAGCGGGGCGATGGCGAGCTTGTCGGCGACGGAGAGGTTCATGCCCTCCTGCTGCGCGCCGTCGCGCAGGGTCGTGTCGTAGACGTGGAAGACCCGGGGCTCGCGGGGGCCGGTCACGGGGGTCGTCGCCGAGGTCATGGTGCCTCTTCCTGCCGTTCGTCGTGTCGCGGACGCCGCAGCGTCCGTCCCTCTGGTCCGTCTCCCAGGACGCCGGGCGGGGCCCTCGTGAGGCGGGAGGCCCGGCATCCGTGCCGCCGGGCGGGGGTGGTGCCCAGCAACAAAAAAACCCCCCGAGGGTGCGGGAGGTCTGCGCGTCCGGTGAGTACTACCGGGCGCGCTACTCGATAATGAGCTGGGAGACGAGGTGTGTCACAGGGCACATGGTGCCACAGGTTCCGCGAGGATGGACACGAGCGTCCATCCACTGAGCCGCCCACCGCCCTCGGGCGCGGCGGCGACCGACCGAGGAGTGACGATGAGCGACCCGACGCCGGGCGGCTACGACCCGCAGGCCGGCTTCCCCGACCAGAGGCCGCCCGTCAACCCCGCGGACCCGCGCCTCGCGGTCGAGGCCGGCCGGTTCTGGGCGGGCGCCGCGGCGACCGCCCTCGTCGCGGCCCTCATCGGGCTGCTCGGCGTGATCATCTTCGAGCGGATCTTCTCGATCACCCTGGTCCCGCCGCCGGACCTGTTCGGCACGGGGTCGCGCCAGGCGGCGTGGGCGATCGACGGGGCGATCCTCGCGGTCCTCGCGGCAGGCGTCCTGCACCTGCTCATCCTCAGCACGCCGCGCCCGCGCGCGTTCTTCGGCTGGATCATGGCACTGGTCGTCGTGGTGATCGCCGTGCTCCCGTTCGCGTGGTCGAGCGACGTCACGGCGGCGGCCCTGTCCGGGCTCATCAACCTGCTCATCGGCATCGCGGTCTGGTCGCTGCTCGCGGGCGTCGCCGGGCGGACGATCGTCGTGCGGCCGGCGACCGCCCTCTGACCCACCGGCCGGCGCGTCCACGCTGACCGGCCCGCACGACGACGGGGCCGCCTCCCGCGGGAGGCGGCCCCGTCGTCGTGCAGGGTGCGGAGAACGTGCCTCAGGCGAGGCGGCGGAGCCAGCCGTGGCGGTCGGCCGCGCGCCCGGTCTGGATGTCGGTGAGCTCGGCGCGGATCGCCATGGTGAGCGACCCGGCCTCGCCGCCGCCGATGGTGTGGTCGAAGTCGGAGCCCGCGAGCCGCCCGATCGGGGTGATGACGGCGGCCGTGCCGCACGCGAACACCTCGGTCACGGAGCCGTCCCGGATCCCGGCGAGGACGTCGGTGAGCGGGATGCGGCGCTCGACCACGTCGTGCCCGCGGTCGGTGAGGAGGCGGATGATCGACGAGCGCGTGACGCCCTCGAGGATCGAGCCGCTGAGCTCGGGCGTCTCGACCGAGCCGTCCGCCTTGACGACGAACACGTTCATGCCGCCGAGCTCCTCGAGGAACGTGCGCGTCCCGGAGTCCAGGAAGCACACCTGCTCGCACCCGTGCTGCTGCGCGACCACCTGCGGCAGCAGGCTGGAGGCGTAGTTGCCGCCGCACTTCGCGTCGCCCGTGCCACCGGCGCCCGCGCGGCTGTACTCGCGGTCGACCCAGATCGACACGGGCTTGACGCCGCCCGAGAAGTAGGGCCCGACCGGCGAGGCGATCACCAGGTACTCGGCCTCGAGCGACGGGCGCACGCCGAGGAAGGCCTCCGACGCGTACATGAACGGGCGCAGGTAGAGGCTCGCCTCGTCGCCGCTGGGCACCCAGTCGACGTCCGTGCGCACGAGCGCCGTGATCGACCCGACGAAGTCGTCGACCGACAGCGCCGGGAGCGCGAGGCGGTGGGCCGAGCGGGCGAAGCGCGCGGCGTTCGCCTCGGGGCGGAACGTCCACACCGACCCGTCGGCGTGGCGGTACGCCTTCATGCCCTCGAAGATCTCCTGCGCGTAGTGCAGGACGGCGGTCGCCGGGTCCAGCAGGAGGGGTCCGTACTTCTCGATGCGGCGGTCGACCCACCCGTCGGTCGAGTTCCAGCTGATCCGCGCCATGTGGTCCGTGAAGACCGTGCCGAACTTCGGGGCCGCGATCGCGGCCTCGCGCTCGGCGGGCGGCGTCGGGGCGTCCGTGGGGCGGACGTCGAACAGGGCGATGAGGTCCTCCTCCGAGGAGGACGGCTGGTGCTGCGCTGCGAGGGTGCTCATCATGAGGCCTTTCACCTGGCGACCCGGGTGGTCTCCGCCTAGTTTTCCACGACCGTACGGCTCGTGCGGCGATCCGCGCGAGAGCACGACGACGGCAGGCATCACCGGGTCAGAACGGGAGGGATCCGGTCCTGGGGCGATGACGACCGAGGTGCGGGGACTGCGGGCGAACCGGTGCCCGGGTCCGCGCAGGACCCGGGCGGCGTGTCAGCCGGCGACGCGAGCGGCGAGCTCGCGGCCCACCTCGGCCGTCGAGCGTACTCGGCTCCCCCGCCCGGCGAGGTCGGCGGCGACGGCCGCCTCCACGCGCTTCGCCTCGTCGCCGAGGCCCAGGTGGTCGAGGAGCAACGCGACCGACAGGACCGTGGCGGTCGGGTCGGCCTTGCCCTGTCCGGCGATGTCCGGGGCCGAGCCGTGCACCGGCTCGAACATCGACGGCGCCGTGCGGTCGGGGTTGATGTTCGCGGACGCGGCGAGGCCGATCCCGCCCGTGATCGCGGCGGCCTGGTCGGTGAGGATGTCGCCGAACAGGTTGTCCGTGACGATGACGTCGAAGCGCGACGGCTTCGTCGTGAGGAAGATGGTCGCTGCGTCGACGTGCAGGTAGTCCGTCGTGACGTCGGGGAACTCGGCGTTGACGGCCTCGACCGTCCGGCGCCACAGGTGGCCCGCGTGCACGAGGACGTTGTGCTTGTGCACGAGCGTGAGGTGCTTGCGCGGACGCGCCTGGGCCCGGGCGAAGGCGTCGCGCACCACGCGCTCGACGCCGAACGCCGTGTTGAGGGAGACCTCGGTCGCGATCTCGTGGGGCGTGCCGGTGCGCAGCGATCCGCCGTTGCCGACGTACGGGCCCTCGGTCCCCTCGCGCACCACGACGAAGTCGATCTCGCCCGGCTCGGCGAGGGGCGAGGTGACACCCGGGTACAGCTTGCCCGGTCGCAGGTTCACGTAGTGGTCGAGCGCGAAGCGCAGCTTGAGCAGCAGGCCGCGCTCGAGGACGCCCGACGGGACGCTGGGGTCGCCGATCGCGCCCAGGAGGATCGCGTCGTGGCCGCGGATCGCCTCGAGGTCCGCGTCGGTGAGCGTCTCGCCCGTCGCGTGCCAGCGGCGCGCACCCAGGTCGAACGGCGTCGTGGAGACCTTCACATCCGAGCCGGCCACGGCGGCCTCGAGCACGGCGAGGCCCTGCTCGACAACCTCGGTACCGATGCCGTCCCCGGCCACGACTGCCAGATCAATGGTGCGCGTCATGCGGCGAGCCTACGCCGCCGCGCCACCCCTCGGGACGACGGTCTCACGTCTCGGACGGCGTTCGAGTTGCGCGACAGGCCGAGACCGTGCACTATTAGGAAACTTTCTTAAAGCCCGTTCGAAGGAACATCATGACCGCGCCCCCCTCGTCGAGGATCCCCGGCACGCCGGGGCTGCTCCGCACGATCAACGATCGCGCGGCGCTCGAGCTCCTCCTCGACGCCGGACCGCTCACCCGGTCCCAGATCGGCGACAGCACGGGCGTGTCCCGTCCGACGGCCTCGCAGATCGTCGCACGGCTCGAGCAGTCCGGTCTCATCGAACCGACCGGCTCCGTGCAGGGGGCGCGCGGGCCGCAGGCGACACAGTACGCCGCACGCACCGACGTCCTCGTCGGGCTCGCGCTCGACGTCGTGCCCGACGGCGTGCGGGCGAGCGTCGTCGACGCGCTCGGCCGGACGCTCGGAGAGACCACCGTCGCCGCCGGCCCGAACCGCGCCGCCGCGACCGACGTCCGCACGGCGCGTGACGAGGCCTGCGCGGAGGCGTGCATCCCGGTCGCGCGCGTGGCGACCGCCGTCGTCGGCGTCCAGGCGGCCGTCGCCCCGCGCACGGGCGACATCGCCCTCGTCGGCGAGCTGCCCGGCTGGCCGCGCGAAGGGCTCCGGGGGCATCTCGAGGACGCTCTCGGCATCGACGTGCGCGTCGAGAACGACGTGAACCTCGCCGCGATCGCCGAGCGTGACGCCGGTCGCGACGAGCAGAGCTTCGCCCTGCTGTGGCTCGGCGAGGGCATCGGCATGGGGGCGTGGCTCGACGGCCGCGTCCACCACGGCACCTCGGGCGGCGCCGGCGAGATCGGCTACCTCCCCGTGCCCGCCGCCGGGATCGACGACTCCGTCAACGTGCAGGACCTCGTCGGCGGCCTCCGGCTCGTCGAGCTCTGCGCCCGGGCGGGCGTCCCCGGCGTCACGGAGGGCACCCCCTACGCCGCGGCCGTCGCCGCCGTCCGTGAGCACCGCGACACCGACGCCGTCCACGAGCTCGTGCACGACCTCGCCCGTCGCGTCACGATCGTGCTCCAGCCCGTCGTGGCGATCCTCGAGCCCGACGCCGTCGTGCTCGGCGGACCGACGGGAGTCGCGTGCGGCGACGAGCTCGCCGAGGCCACGGCCGCCGTGCTCCGGGGCACCGACCAGCGGACGGGCGCGGTCGTCGCGAGCGCCGTCCCCGAGCTCGCGGTCCTGCGCGGCGCGCGCTCCGTCGTCGCGCAGGACGTGCGCACGCTCCTGCTCACCGCGGCGGGCCGACCGGACCACCGGGTCGGCGCGTCACCAGTCCCGGGGTAGTCCTCTTCACCTGCCCCGCGAGCGGTGGCCGGCCGAACGTGGCACGGCGGGCCACCGCTCATCCCCTGCTCAGCGCGGGTAGCGTAGCTCGAACCGCTCGCACACGAGCGGCATGTCGGGAGCGAACTCTCGCTCCAGCACGCGCCGGAAGTACGTCTCGTGACCGTCGCGCCACGCCTCGAGCGAGCCGTCGTCCTCGCCCTCCGCCAGGGCGAAGTCCGCGTCGACGTCCTCGAACGCGACGACCTCGACCGACGTCGTGCGGACGAGGGCCCGCGGGTGGCCCGCACCGTCGAGCAGGATCGACAGCTCGCCGACGCGCGGGACGGGCTCCCCCGAGTCCTCGTACTCCCACAGGGCGGACGACGTCGCGGTCTTCTCCCCGCTGAGCACCGCCGCGAGCAGGGCGTCGGCCAGCGCGGGGTTGTCGCCGAACGACCATGCGGGCGGCGGCACCGTCTCGGAGACCGTGGTGCCGGTGACCACGCCCACCCGTGCCATCCCGGCGCTCGGCCGCGCCAGCTCCCAGAACGCGAGGATCTCCGCCGCCCTCTCGTCCACCACCACGTCGTCCGTCACCGGTTCCCCCTCGTCCGCCTGTCGGGTCATGCCCCTATCGTGGCGCACCGAGGGTCGATCTGCCCGGTCTCCCGCCATTCGTCCCACCCGTGTCGCAAGGATCCGGACGTTCGACGCCCGGAGGCAACGTGGAGGTGACCCGACAGCACGAGGAGGGGGCGGCGTCGTGCGCGATCGTGGCGGGCCTGGCGGGAGGCCGAGGCACGAGGCCGGATGGTAGATCGCGCACGACGCCGCCCCCTCCTCGAGGTGAGCGACGAGCGTCAGGCTCAGCGAGCCGCAGAGCCCTCGGTGTTCATGGTCGGGCAGACACCTCCCGCCGACTCCGGCAAGGGCTCCTTCGTCGCCCTGCCTGCGTCAGCGTGCGGCGCTGCCCTCGGTGCAGTCGGTCGGGCAGACACCTCCCGCCGACTCCGGCAAGGGCTCCTTCGTCGCCCTGCCTGCGTCAGCGTGCGGCGCTGCCCTCGGTGTAGTCGGCGTCCTGCTGCTTCCACGCGAACAGCGAGCGCAGCTCCTTGCCGACCTTCTCGATCGGGTGCTGCGCGGCCTTCTCGCGGAGCTCCGTGAACTCCGGCGCGCCGGCGTCCTGGTCGTCGATGAAGCGCTTGGCGAACGCGCCGGACTGGATGTCCGCGAGGACGCCCTGCATGTTCTCCTTGACGTGCGGGTCGATGACGCGCGGGCCGGAGACGTAGTCGCCGTACTCGGCGGTGTCGGAGACGGACCAGCGCTGCTTGGCGATGCCGCCCTCCCACATGAGGTCGACGATGAGCTTCAGCTCGTGGAGCACCTCGAAGTAGGCGATCTCCGGCTGGTAGCCGGCCTCGGCGAGGGTCTCGAAGCCGTACTGGACGAGCTGCGACACGCCACCGCACAGGACGGCCTGCTCGCCGAAGAGGTCGGTCTCGGTCTCCTCGGTGAACGTCGTCTTGATGACGCCGGCGCGCGTGCCGCCGATCGCCTTCGCGTACGACAGCGCGACGTCCCACGCCTGGCCCGACGCGTCCTTCTCGACGGCGATGATGTCGGGGATGCCGCGGCCCGCGACGAACTCGCGGCGCACGGTGTGGCCCGGGGCCTTGGGCGCGATGAGGATGACGTCGACGCCGTCGGGGGCCTCGATGTAGCCGAAGCGGATGTTGAAGCCGTGCGCGAAGGCGAGCGTCTTGCCGGCGGCGAGGTTCGGCTTGATCTCGTCGTTGTAGATCGAGCGCTGGTGCTGGTCCGGCGCGAGGATCATGATCAGGTCGGCCCACGCCGCGGCGTCGGCGACGGACTTCACCTCGAAGCCCTCGTCCTGGGCCTTGGCGGTCGACTTCGAGCCCTCGCGGAGGGCGACGACGACCTCGACGCCGGAGTCGCGCAGGTTCTGGGCGTGCGCGTGGCCCTGGCTCCCGTAGCCGACGATCGCGACCTTCTTGGCCTGGATGATGGACAGGTCGGCGTCGTCGTCGTAGAACAGCTCAGCCACGATGGTTCTCCTCGGTTCTTCGTTTGCGGTGCAGGGGGTCTGTTGCGATGTCTCGCGGTGGAACGACGATCGGGTGCGCACCGACGCCCGTGCGGGTCTTGGTGCGAGGGTAGGCGATCGTCAGGCGGAGCGGACCACGCGTTCCAGCGCGCGGTCGGTGATCGAGCGGGAGCCGCGCCCGACGGCGACGGTCCCCGACTTCACGATCTCGCGCACGCCGTAGGGCTCGAGCGCTCCGAGCAGGGCGTTCAGCTTCTCGCCCGTGCCCGTCGCCTCGATGGTCACGGCGTCGGGCACGACGTCGACGACCTTCGCGCGGAAGAGGTTGACGACCTCGAGCACGCCGGTGCGGTTCGCGCCGTCGGCGCGCACCTTGACGAGCAGGAGCTCGCGCTGCACGGACGCGGCCGCGTCGAGCTCGACGATCTTGATGACGTTGACCAGCTTGTTGAGCTGCTTGGTCACCTGCTCGAGCGGACGTTCCTCGACGTCGACGACCACGGTGATGCGCGAGATCTCCTCGTGCTCGGTCGGGCCGACCGCGAGCGAGTGGATGTTGAAGGCGCGGCGAGCGAACAGGCCCGCGACGCGCGTCAGCACGCCGGGCTTGTTCTCGACGAGCACGGAGAGGGTGTGGCGGGACATGGCGGGTCAGTCCTCTCGGTCCCACGCGGGCGAGATGCCCCGCGCGTACTGGATGTCGTCGTTGCTCACGCCGGCGGCGACCATCGGCCACACCATCGCGTCGCGCGAGACGTTGAAGTCGATGACCACGGGGCGGTCGTCGATCTCCATCGCGCGCTTGATCGCGGCGTCGACGTCGCCCATCGACTCGACGCGGATGCCCTCGCACCCGTAGGCGTCGGCGAGCTTGACGAAGTCGGGGACGCGCGCCGTGCCGTGCCCGGTGTGCAGGTCGGTGTTGGAGTAGCGCTTGTCGTAGAACAGGGTCTGCCACTGGCGCACCATGCCGAGCGAGGAGTTGTTGATCAGCGCGACCTTGATCGGGATCTCGTTGATCGTGCAGGTGGCGAGCTCCTGGTTGGTCATCTGGAAGCAGCCGTCGCCGTCGATCGCCCACACCGTGGCGTCCGGGCGGCCGACCTTCGCGCCCATCGCCGCGGGGATCGAGAAGCCCATGGTGCCGAGGCCGCCGGAGTTGATCCAGGTCCGCGGGTGCTCGTAGCGGATGAACTGCGCGGCCCACATCTGGTGCTGGCCGACGCCCGCGACGTAGATCGACTCAGGGCCGGAGATCTCGCCCAGGCGCGAGATGACGTGCTGCGGGGCGAGGTGGCCGTCGTCGGGCTCGGTGTACCCGAGGGGGTAGGTCTCGCGCCAGTCGTCGATCTGGCGCCACCAGGCCTCGACGTCCGGCTTCCCCTTGGCCTCGTGCTCGCGCTCGAGCTCGGGGAGCAGGTCGGAGATGACCTCCTTGAGGTCGCCGACGATCGGGACGTCCACGTCGCGGTTCTTGCCGATCTCCGCCGGGTCGATGTCCGCGTGCACGACCTGCGCGTGCGGAGCGAAGCTCGAGAGCTTGCCCGTCACACGGTCGTCGAAGCGCGCGCCGAGGGACACGACGAGGTCCGCCTTCTGGAGCGCCGCCACGGCCGGGACGGTGCCGTGCATGCCGGGCATCCCGAGGTTCTGGGGGTGCGTGTCGGGCACGGCGCCGCGCGCCATGAGCGTCGTGACGACCGGCGCGCCCGACAGGTCGACGAGGCGCCGCAGCTCGGCCGACGCGTTCGCGCGGACCACGCCGCCACCCACGTAGAGCACGGGCCGGCGGGCCGACGCGAGCAGTCGCGCGGCCTCCTTGATCTGCTTGCTGTGCGGCTTCGTCACCGGGTGGTAGCCCGGGAGCTGTACGTCCTGGGGCCACGAGAACGTCGTGCGCGACTGCATGGCCGACTTCGCGATGTCCACGAGCACCGGACCGGGACGGCCCGTCGAGGCGATGTGGAACGCCTCCGCGATGGTGAGCGGGATGTCGTCCGGGTCGGTGACGAGGAAGTTGTGCTTGGTGATCGGCAGCGTGATGCCGACGATGTCCGCCTCCTGGAAGGCGTCCGTGCCGATCGCGCCCGCGGCGACCTGGCCGGTGATCGCGACGAGCGGGATCGAGTCCATGTTCGCGTCGGCGATGGGGGTGACGAGGTTCGTCGCGCCGGGGCCCGAGGTCGCCATGGTCACGCCGACCCTGCCGGTCGCGTGCGCGTAGCCCTGCGCGGCGTGGCCGCCGCCCTGCTCGTGGCGCACGAGGATGTGGCGCAGTCGCTGCGAGTCCATGAGCGGGTCGTACGTCGGGAGGATCGCACCACCCGGGATGCCGAAGACGACGTCGGCGCCGACCTCCTCGAGCGAGCGGACGATCGACTGCGCGCCGGTCATCTCCTCACCCGTCGAGGTGCCCTGCGTGCTGCCGGCCGGGCGAGCCGTGGCAGCGCGCCGGACGTCGCCGCGCGGGGCGACCGACGCGGGTGTCGGGGCGGGCTTCGGCGCCGGCGCCGCGGGCGTCGGGGCCCCCGGTCGCGGAGGTGCCGGGGTGGGACCCTGGGCCATGGTGTCTCCTGCGTGTCGTGGCCTCGGCCCGGCGGGCGCCCTATGGGGGCGCTCCGCCGGGTACCGGAGCCGACCGTGGTGGTGCGGTCGTGCTGGTCGCGGTGTGCGGTGCCGGTGCTCGCGGGTCTCGCGGGTGCGGCGCTCGCGGTGGCCGGGGTGGGCCGTCCGCGGTCCTGTGTGGTGTTGTCGTGCCGGTGTGGTGGCAACAAAAAACCCCTCGGACCCGGGATGCCGGGCTGGACGAGGGGTGAGCGCGCTGACGAAGCCTGGTGGCGTGGCCTCAGCCGGCGCGCTCAGGAAGTACTACAAGGAGGATCGTCTGCACGTCATGGGACTGTACGCCCATGTTTCGGGGATGTCACGTGTCGAGGCGCCCGTCTCACGAGATGGGACGAGCGCCTCGGCACGAGGAGCGGTCGCCGCCGCCGCACGAGGTGTCAGGAGACGTCGCGCCGCCGGAACACGACGGCTGCCACCAGCGACAGCACGGCGGCGACCGCCAGCAGGTAGAGGCCGCCCTGCGCCTGGGTGACGACCCGTTCCACGCCCTGGCACGTCGTCCCGGTCGCGTCCGTGGTGCACTCCTGCACCCAGACGGTCGTGCCGCCCTGGACCCAGGCCGCGACGTTGGTCCGCACGAGCCAGACCTGCGCGTCCTGCACGGCGAGCGTGACGACCGTCTCCACGACGGCGACCCAGACCACGACCAGACCGAGCGCCCCCGCCGCGTTCTTCAGCAGCACCCCGAGCGCAGCACCCGTGGCCGCGACGAGGGCGGCAGCGAGCACCGCCCGTCCGCCGACGCCCGCGAGCCGCGTCCACGTCTCGGCGGTGACCGCCCCGAGCTGTCCGTTGATCGCGTAGGCCCCGTACGCACCGCCCGCCATGACGAGATAGGCGAGCACGACGACGGGCAGCACACCGAGCGCGGCGGCGGCGGCCTTGGACCAGTAGACGCGCTGACGGCGCGGCTCGAAGGTGAGCCACAGCCCGATCGCCCCCGACGAGATCTCGGCGGTGAGGAACGACACCCCGACGACGAGCGCGAAGAGGAGCAGGAGCGGTGCGAGCTGGGTGACCGTCGTCGCGCCCGGGGCCGGCCAGGACTCCTCGTCGCCGTCGAACGTCGGGGTCTCGGAGAGGAACCACTCGAGCCGGGGCGCCATGTCGTCGCACCCGTAGTCGGCGGCGGGGTCGGTCTCGCGAGCGACCTCCTGGTCCGACTCGCACTGCGCGACGTACTCGTCTCCGTTCTGCTCCCAGTCGTCGAGCTGCTGCTCGTACGCGTGCTCCGCCTGCTCCACCTGGAGCTGCGACGGCGGCAGGCTCTGGGTGTAGGCGAGCAGCACGCTCAGCGCCGCGAGGACGAGGGTCCCCGCGCTCGCCCAGCGCACGAGACGACGCGCGCGGAGGCGGCGGAGCTCGACCCTCAGCAGGCGGCTCATGCGACGACCCCCTGCGTCGCGACGGCGTGGTCACCACGACGGTCGTGCCGCGTGCCCGTGGCCTCGTCCTTGCCGACGAGCTCGAGGAACACCGCCTCGAGGCCGGCGTGCACCGGGACGAGCTCGGTGAGCCAGAGGTCGTGGGCGGCGAGCGCCCGGGTGACCTGCGCGGCGTCGGCGACGCCGTCCACGAGCAGGCGGGCGCCGTCCTCGCGGACCGTGAAGCCGTCGGCACGCAGCACCGCGGCGGCGCGCGCCGGGTCGGCGACCCCGACCTGGAGCGTCGCGCCGCCGGCACCGATGAGCTCGCGCACGCTCCCCGACGCGATGAGGCGCCCGCGCGCGATGATCGAGACCGTGTCCGCGACCTGCTCGACCTCGGCGAGGATGTGGCTGCTCACCAGCACGGTCTTCCCGCGGTCCGCGAGCGAGCGCATGGTGTCCCGGATCTCTCGGATCCCGGCGGGGTCGAGCCCGTTCGTCGGCTCGTCGAAGATGAGCAGGTCGGGGTCCTTGAGCAGCGTCGCGGCGATCGCGAGCCGCTGCTTCATCCCCAGCGAGTAGCCGCGGTACCGGTCGCCGGCGCGGTCGGACAGCCCGACCTCGGCGAGCACCTCGCCCACCCGGCCCGCAGGAGCGCCGATCGCCGCCGCGAGCAGGTCGAGGTTCTTGCGCGCGCTGAAGGCGGGGAAGAACTTCGGGGATTCCACGATCGCACCGACGCGACCGACGACGTCGGGCAGGTGCCGCGGCACCTCGCGGCCGAAGATGTGCGCGCTCCCCGCGTCGGCGCGCACGAGCCCGAGGAGCATGCGGATCGTCGTGGTCTTCCCGGAGCCGTTCGGCCCGAGGAACCCGTGGACCCCGCCGACGGGCACGACGAGGTCGAGCCCCTCGACGCCCACCGACCGCCCCCTGCGGCTCCGGTACGTCTTGCGCAGCCCCCGCGTCTCGATCGCGGGGGCTCCCGTGGTCTGCACCCGTGCGCCCCTCCCCGGCCGCGCCGCGGCCCCCTGCCCGGCAGCCCCGCCGGCTGGGGTGAGCATAGGGCACTCTTGGTCCAGACGGAACAGACCTCCTACCGTCGCATGACCTGCCTCCTACTCGGGGAGGATCTCGGTCGAGCGGCGGCGCACGACGGCCTCCCAGGGCTCCAGACGGGCGCTGCCCGGGCGCCCGCCGGCGGTCGCCGCGGTGTGCGTGGCCACCACGGTCGCCGCGTCCTCCCAGCCGGCGAGCACGCCGTCGGGGACGTCCTGCGGCTGCCCGCTCACGTTCACGAGGACGAGGAGCTCGTCCCGCCTGGTCCTGCCGTCACGGACCGGGGTGTCGAGGGTCCGGGTGAACGCGTAGAGCGCCGCGTGGTCCGGGAGGAGCATCTGGAAGTCGCCGAGCGCGACGACCGGCTCGTCGCGACGCAGGGCGACGAGCCGCCGGTAGAAGTGCAGGACCGAGTCCTCGTCGGCCCACGCGGCCTCCGCGTTGATCGTGGTGTGGTTCGGGTTGACCTCGAGCCACGGCCTCCCCGTCGTGAACCCGGCGTTCGGGGTCGCGTCCCACTGCACGGGGGTGCGGGCGTGGTCGCGGCTCGCGTGCGCGAGCACGGCGAGCATCTCGCCGTCGGTGCGCAGCCGCGGGCCGCCCGTGCGCCCGGTGAGCTCGCGGAAGTACCCGAGCGACTCGACGTCCTGGTATTGCTCGACCCGCGTGAACGGCGCGTTCGTCATGCCGAGCTCCTCGCCCTGGTAGACGTACGGCGTGCCGCGGTGCAGGTGCAGCAGGAGAGCGAGCGCCTTGGCCGACGCGACGCGGTGCGCGGGAGAGTCGTCGCCGAAGCGCGAGACGACGCGCGGCTGGTCGTGGTTGTCCCAGTACAGGGCGTTCCAGCCCCGGTCGGCGAGACCGGCCTGCCACCGGCCGAGCGTCGCCTTGAGGTCGGCGAGGTCCCACCGGACCGGGTCGTAGCGCGTCGCGCCGTGGTCGATGCCCATGTGCTCGAACTGGAACACCATGTCGACCTCGCGACGGTCGGGGTCGGTGTAGCGGACGCCGTGCTCGACGGTCACGCCCGGCGTCTCCCCCACGGTGAGGATCTCGCGGCCCTGCGCGAGGTACGGCGCGAACACCTCGCGGTGCATCTCGGCGAGGAACTCGTGCACGCGCGGCCCGTCCGTGTAGTGCGGGCTCCCGTCGCCGAACGTCCCCCAGTGCACCTCGCCGTCGGGCAGCGAGCCGTCGGGCGCGACGTCCTTGGAGATCAGGTTGATGACGTCCATCCGGAACCCGTCGACGCCGCGGTCGAGCCACCGCCGCATCATGGCGTAGACCGCCCGGCGGACCTCGGGGTTCTCCCAGTTGAGGTCGGGCTGCTTGGTGTCGAACAGGTGCAGGTAGTATTCCCCCGACGCCTCGTCGAACCGCCACGCGCTCCCGCCGAAGAACGAGCGCCAGTTGGTCGGCTCGGCTCCCGGCGCCCCGGGCTCCATGCCGGCGCGTGCGGGGCGCCACCAGTACCAGTCGCGCCGCGGGCTCTCGGCGGACGACCGCGACTGGACGAACCACGGGTGCTCGTCGCTCGTGTGGTTGACGACGAGGTCCATGACGAGCTTCATCCCGCGCGCGTGCAGACCCTCGATCAGGGCGTCGAGGTCCGCGAGCGACCCGAAGAGCGGGTCGACGTCCTCGTAGTCGCTGATGTCGTAGCCGTTGTCCGCCTGCGGCGACCGGTACACCGGGGACAACCAGACGACATCCACCCCCAGCCGCTCCAGGTGGTCGAGCCGCCGGGTGATCCCGGGGAGGTCGCCGACGCCGTCGCCGTCGGTGTCCTGGAACGAGCGCGGGTACACCTGGTACACGACCGAGCGCGTCCACCAGGGCGCGTCACCGGGCGTCTCGGCGCCGGGCCACCCGCCGCGGGGCAGGGGGTCCGGGGTGGGTGCGGACGAGGTCATCGCATGGCTTCCTCTCGGGTCACGGGGTGGTCGTCCCAGCCTGCCGGACACCGCGCGCCGCGGCGACCGCGTACCGCCACAGGTCGGTCGGGTACCAGGCGAGGCGGTCGCGTGCCGCGGCGACCCGACCGTCGGTGTCCGCGAAGACGGGACCCGCGGTGACCTCGAGCACCGCCTGACCGGTGAGCGCGAGCCAGTCGTCCAGGCTGAGCGGGCGCGTCGCCTCGAGTCCCAGGCGGGACGTGGTGAAGCCCGACGGCGACGCGACCTCGACCTGGTGCGGACCGTGCGGGCTCCACGTGGTCGGGAACCGGGTCGGGTGACCGGCGAACGTGCCAGGGAGCGCCGCATCGAGCAGCGCGTCGACCTCGTCGACCATCGGCTCGTCGACCAGCAGCGTCAGACGCAGGCCCCAGTCGTGGTCGCGCGACGTCGCGTCGTCGAGCCCCAGGACGTCGGACCCGCTCCCGAGGCGTCCCGCCGCGTGCGGCAGACCGGGCCAGCGGCCGAGCACGATCGGCTCGACGACCTCGTCGTAGTAGCGCCGCGCGAGGTCGGTCCCGGTCTCCACCCGGGCAACCTAGCGGGTCGGCGTCACGACACCCAGGGCTTTCGCCGCTACCACCGCTCGGCCCCGACAAAGCTCGTGGGAGCCGGCTCGACCCCGAGCACGTCGCGCAGGACCGTGAGGTCGTAGGTGCGTTCCATCGCGAGGTGGCTCAGCGCGTACCTCGTGAGGCGCGGCGGCTCGGGCCGTCGCAGCCAGCGCGCGACCGTCTCGACCGCGCCCGCCATCGCCCACGCGGGGCGGACCGGGACGGCGACGACACGGACGGCGGTGCCGCGGCGGCGCAGCGCCTCGGTGAGCGCGTCGCGCAGCACGACCGGCTCGGCGTCGGCGACGTTCGCGACGAGCAGCCCCCGGGTCGGCACTTCTCCGCGGCCAGGCGCACGGGCGGCGTCGTCGGGCAGCGCGACGGCGGCGCGCACCGCGGCGAGCAGCGTGTCGACGTGCGTCAGCGACTGGAGCACACCGCCCCCTCCGGGCAGGACGAGGCGTCCGCGCCGCACGGCCGCCTCGATCCGCGGGAGCAGCGTCGTGTCTCCTGGGCCGTAGACGGCGTGCGGGCGCAGCACGACGACGGCGCCCCGGTCGGGGTGGTCCGAGGCGTCGCGGGCCAGCGCGCGCTCGGCCTCCGCCTTGGTCGTCCCGTAGGCGTCGAGGTACCGGGCGACAGGAGCCTCCTGCTCGCGGGCGCGCACGCTCGGGGCGTACGGGTCGTACACGCTGCCGGACGACACGTGCACGAACCGCGCGCCCGGGAACGTGTCGCGCACCGCGAGCGTCCCGCCGACGTTGGTCGCGCGCGCGACCTCGAGCGCGCACCAGTCGGACACGGCGGCACCCGAGTGCACGACGGCGTCCACCGCGGGCGGGTCGGCGAGCGGACCGGCGGTGAGGTCCCACGCGAGGTGCCGGGCGCCCGGGATCCCCGGGTCGCGGCGGGAGGACGTCCAGACCTCGTGGCCGTCGGCGACGAGACCGCGTGCGACCGCTCCCCCGACGAACCCCGACGCCCCGGTGACGACGATCCTCACGCGCGGGCGCCGTGGGTGTCCCGGCCGACGGCGGTCGGCTCGGCGTGCACGAACGGCGCGGCGGCGCGGGAGAGCGCCGCACGGTCGGGCTTGCGCGAGCGACCGGCGAGCGGGACGCGGTCGGCGTGCAGCACGACGTCGGGCAGCGCGTCGTGGTCGAGCACGCCCGGCAGCGCGGCCCGCACCCGGTCGACGAGCGGGTGGTGCGGGTCGAGGCGGACCGCCGACCCGCCGTCGGACCGTGGACCGCGCCCGGTGGCCCCATCCGGCCGAGGGTCACCCGTCGCCGGGTCGCCCGTCCCCGCCGTGACGACCAGCGCGACCCGCTCGTCGCCGTCCACCTGGGGCACGCCCACGAGCAGCGCCTCGCCGACGCCGTCGAGCGCCGCGACGCGCGGCTCGTACAGGCCGGGGTAGATGTTCGTCGTGCCGCGGATGATCATGTCTCGCGTGCGGCCGACGAGCACGAGCCGCCCGGTGTCGTCGACGCGCGCGAGGTCGCCGGTACGGTGCTCCGCGGCCCGTGCGCCCAGGCCACGCGCGGGCGCGTCGAGGTCGTGCAGGTAGCCCGCCATGAGCGACGGCCCGGACAGCACGAGCTCCCCGACGACGATGTCGTGCCCGGGCCCGCCGGGGGCGTCCTGGCCGTCCTCGGGCCCCTCGCCCTCGACCGGGTCGAGTCGCGCGACGGTACCGGGCAGCGGTGCGCCGACCAGGTCGCCGTCCCCCGCGTACGCGAGCTTCTCGCGCGCCTCGACCACCGCGACCGGCAGGATCTCCGTCATCCCGTACACCGCGACCCACCGCGTGCCGGGCAGCACGCGCGTCGCGCGCTCCAGGAGCGCCCGGGTCACGGGCGCACCACCGACGAGCGCGACGCGCGGCCCGCGCGGGGGCACCGTCCCGGCCTCGACCGCGTCGAGCAGCGCCGTGACGTCCGCCGGCACGAGGTAGGTGCCCGCAGCGCGGTCGAGCTGACGCGCGAAGGTCGCGATGTCGCGGCCCGGCGGGTCGGCGGGCACGGACCACGTGGCGCCCGCGAGCAGCGCCGGGACGCCGAGCAGCATCTGGTCGGTGTGCACGACGTCGCCCGGCGCGAGCGCGAACACGTCGCGCAGCAGGTCGCACCCGGCGAGCAGGGACCCCGCCGTGTGCACGACGGCCTTGGGCTGCGCCGTCGTACCGGACGTGAAGACGGTCAGGGCCTCACGGTCCGGGTCGAGCGACGGCAGCGCCGCGTGGTCGACAGGACCCGCGGCGAGGCGGCGCGCGGCGCGCGAGCCGCGCGGCACCCCGGGGAGCCACGGACCCGCGTGCACGTGCCGCAGCGGCAGGCTCGCGTAGTCCGGCAGCAGCAGGCCGCGCGAGCGGGCCAGTCGGCGCAACGGTCCCCGCGACACCGCGTACAGCAGCGACTCGGTGGTCGCGAGCGACGGCCCGGCCGTGCCCACGCGCGCCGTGAACAGCTCGGGGGTCGAGCCGGGGTCGACGAACACGATCGTGCCGCCCGCACGGACGACGCCGAACGCGAGCACGACGCCCGCCGGCCGAGGGCGCACCGAGAACAGCGCCCGGTCGCCGGGCGCGAGACCGTCGGCCGCGAGCGCCGTCGCGGTCGCCTCGACGCGGTGCGCGAGGTCGGCGTACGTGACCTCCTCGCGCACGCGTGCGCCGCGGCGTCCGGGCCGCGTCCAGCGTCGGAGCGCGACGGCCCCTTCGGACGCGTGGCCGGGGGCGCCCCGCTCGAGGATCGGGCCGAGCAGGTGGCCGGTCACGTCGTCGGGCGCGGTCACGCCGCCTCCCCTGCTTGCGACACGGCCGATCCCGCGACCGGGCGCGTGGCCGAACCCGACGCGCGCGCCCTGCCGTCGGTCGCTCGCACGACGAGCGAACGGTACGCGGGGATGAGCACGCCGCGCGCGACGGCACGGTCGACGACCTCGACGCTGCGCCCCGCGGCCGCGACGGGGCGCAGCGCGTCCAGCACCGCGTCGACCTGAGCCATGGCGAGCGGCATGCCGAGGCAGAAGTGCGGGCCGGCGCCGAACCACAGGTGCCGCACGGCCGGGTCGACGGGGGCGTCCGGGTCGAATGGGCCTGCGTCCTTGCAGCAGGAGATCGTCGCGATCACGACCCGGTCCCCCGCGCGGACGCGGACGTCGCCCACGGTCGCGTCGGTGCGCACCGAGCGCAGCATCGCGGGCGTCGGCGCCGTGACGCGCAGCGCCTCCTCGACGACGCGCCCGCGCAGCGCCGCGGCCTCCGGTCCGGCGCCGGGGTCGGCCGCGAGGAGCCGGTCGAGCCAGCCGGTGTCCGCGGTGAGCGCGACGAGGCGTGGCACGAAGGACTGGATGGTCTCGGTCCCCGTGAGGACGAACGCGCCGACCGCGCCCATCGCCTCGTCCTCCGAGAGCCCGAGCTCGCGCATGCGACCGGGGACGGTCGCGGGGTCGCCCGCGCGGTAGGCGTCGCGGGCCGGGGCGGACAGCCGCGCGAGGACGGCGCGCGCGTGCCGCACCTGCGCGGGCGTGAGGCTGCGCCGGTGCAGCCGCACGAGCCCGACCACGGACTGCGCGGCCGTCATCGCCTCGCGCACGGCGGCGTCGGTGGGCGGCAGCCCGGTCATGGCACAGATGACGGTGCCCGCCATGGTCGCGGTCTCCGCGACGAGGTCGACGCGCTCGCCCGCGAGCAGGCGCGGGGCGAGCCCCGCGAGGACGTCGGGGACGCTCACCGCGACGAGCTCGCGCACCGCACGGGGCGTGAACAGTCCGGACAGCGCCCGGCGCAGGCGCGCGTGGTCGGCGCCCTCCATGTTGAGCAGCACGGACGGGCCGAGCACGGGCGTCCAGAGGTCCGACGGCGACCCCGGGCCCACCTTGGTGAAGCGCTCGGTGTCGAGCAGCACGGCCCGCGCGGTAGCGGCGTCGGACACGACCACCCCGATGCCGGGGACGCGCACGACCGGACCGCGGTGGCGCAGGGCCCGGATCGCGGGGTAGACGAGCGGGTGCGCCCCGCGCTGGACGCGCTCCTCCCAGCGCATCGCCGCGGCGAGCCCGGTGGGCGCGGGCGCGAGCGTCGTCCCGGTCACCGGATGTCCACGACGTCGGGCCGATAGCGGTGGTCGGCGTACCAACCGAGCGTGCGGACCAGGCCCCAGGCGTGCGCCCGGCGCGCCGACGCGAGCACGACGACCTCGCGGTGCGCCCCGTACCGCCGCGTGAGGCGGCGCACCGCGTTGACGAGCGCCCGATCCTCGTGGACGTCCTCGATCGCCGTGCGCGGAAACCCGCCTGCGGCCTCGTAGAGCTCGGCCGTGATCGCCATGTTGCAGCCCGGCGCCATGACGTAGGGACCGAGGTAGGACGGGTCCTGGTTGCCGGGCCGGAAGCGCCCGAACGTGCTCGCGACGCTCACCGCCGCCGACAGCACCCCCTGCTGGACGCGCGAGACCGGCCGGTCGTCCGTCCGCGCCACGAGCCGGCCCGCGACGAGGTCGTGCCCGCTCGCGAACGCGGCCCGCACGCGCCGCGTCCAGTCCGGCAGCGGGAGGCAGTCGGCGTCCGTGCGCGCGAGGTGCGTCGCCCCCTGCTCGATCGCCGCCCGCATCCCCGTGTCGGCCGCGGCGCCCGTCCCCTTCTGCGGCTCGTCGACGACGCGCCAGCGCGTCATGCCCCACGCCGCGGCCGTCTCCCGGACGAGGTCGCCCGTGCCGTCCGACGACCCGTTGTCCACGACGACGAGGTCGAAGTCGGTGTCCTGCTGGTCGCGCAGCGCCTCCAGCGTCGCGACGATCCCGTGCGCCTCGTCGCGCGCGGGGACGACGACCGCGAGCCGCTGCGGGCTCGCGACGTGCCGCGTGAACCGGCGCGCCGTCACAGCCGCACCACCGTCGCGCCGATGCTGATCCCGCCGGCGAGCCCGACGAGCACGACGACGTCCCCCGGCCCGACCCGGCCGGTCTCCAGCGCCGTGGCGAGCTGCAACGGGAGCGTCGCGGAGGCGACGTTGCCGTGGTCGGCGACGGTGACGAGCGTGCGGCCGGTCGGGAGGCCGAGCGCGGCGTGCACGTCGTCGAGGTACGCGACGGCGACCTGGTGGACCGCGACGAGCGCGACGTCGTCCCACCCCAGGCCCGCGCGACCCAGCGCGTCGAGGACGACGCCCGGTCCCAGGGCGAGGAACGCGTCGCGCAGGCGCGACCCGTCGATCTCGAAGTACGTCCGCTCGAGGTCGCGCGGGTGCGCCGTGCCGCCGCCCGGGAGCATGCCGACGTCCCAGTGCGCCGACTCCGCACCGAACGCGCTCGCGAGGATTCCGCGCGGCGCGGGCACGCCGTCCGCGTCGCGCGCCTCGGCCTCGACGGCGGTGGCGCGGCGCACGAGGACGGCCGCGCCGGCGTCGGACATCGTGTAGCCCGGCGCGGAGAGCAGGTACGTCGCGCGGTCCGGGACGTCCCAGCGCACCGCGCGCGACGGCGCCTCGCCCGACGCGATCAGGACGGTCGCGTAGCGCCCTGTGCCGATGAGCGCCTCCGCGACCTCGATCGCGTTGAGCACCGAGTTGCACGCGTTCTTGACGTCCATCACCGGTGCGCGGACGCCGAGCTTCGCCGCGACGATGTGGCTCGTCGCCGGCTCGACCATGTCCTGGCTCGCCGACGCGAAGAGCAGCAGGTCGACGTCGTCGGTCGCCAGCCCCTCGGTCGCGAGCAGCTTCTCCGCGGCCGCGACCGCGAGGTCGGACGCGTCCCAGTCGTCCGGGAGCACATGGACCTGCCGCACGCCCGTGAGGCGGGAGACCATCGGCACGCGCGGCGCCGCGCCCGGGTTGCGCGCCGCGAGGGCGCGCTCCGCCTCGCGCACGTCGACCGTGCGCTCGGGCAGGTGGACCCCGACGGCGGCGAGCACGGCCGTCGGGGGCGCGAGGAGCGGGCGGGACGCCGTCCCGGCGGGGTTGTCTGGCACGCGCGACACAGTAGCCAAGCAGACCCGCTCCGACGGCGGTCGTCCACAGGATCCGATGGGGTGAACTGCCCATCCGCAGATCGCGGTGCGCGCCCCCGGGCGGGCTCGGCGTGCGCCACACTGACCCGGTGACTGCGACCACGACCGCGCCGGTGACCACCCGCGAGCGACGCCGCGCCCTGCCCACGACCCGGCGCGAGCTGCAGGTGCTCGCCGCTGCGCGGCCCGCGATGGCCGGCGTCCTGCTCGCGGGCGGAGCGCTCGCCGGAGCGCGCGAGGGCGGCGGCCTGCGGAAGGTGCCCGGGCTGGGCTGGGTGACCGCGGACCCGACCGTCGGGCGGCGCATCCTCACCGACCACCGGCACTTCACGATCGTCGGCGAAGGCGGGGTCGGGCACCTGTGGGCGCAGATCCTCGGCGACTGGGTCCTCGACCTGTTCGACGGCCCGGGCCACCACGACCTGCGCACGCGCTCGCGCGAGCTCTTCACGGAGGCGAGCGCGGCGGCGCTCGTCGACGGCGCGTGGTCCGTGGCGCTCGACGACGCTCGCCGGACCCTCGCGGCGGGCGGGACGGTCGACGTGGGCCGGCTCGCCCGCGTGCTCGTGGGGCGGATGATGATCTCCCTGCTCGGCATCCCGACCCTCGGCGGGAGCGCCGCTCCCGACGGCGCGAGCGCCGTCGTCCCCGGCGACGACGACGCGCTCGTGGCCTTCGCGACGGGCGAGCGCCTCGCGTCGATCGCGCTCGGCAGCGCGGGCTCGACGTACCTCTCGCCGGAGCAGGTCGCGGCGGCGCAGGAGATCGTCGCCGAGCTGACCCGGGGCGTGCCCGACGGGTGGCGGCACGCCCCCGCCGACCGTCTGCTCGGCCGGTGCCGCGAGCTCGGCCTCGGGCTGGAGGAGACCACAGGGCTCGCGAGCCTGCTCATGGTGGCGGGCACCGAGACGTCGGCGTCCGCGATGGCCCGCACCACGGCGCTCCTGATCGACACGGGCGAGCAGCACCGCCTGCTGCGGCTCATGGCCGACGAGCGCGCGCACCCCGTCGAGCGCGCCGCGGGCGAGCCCGACGTCGTCGAGAACGCCGTGCGCGAGGGGCTGCGCGTGACCAGCCCGGCGTCGGTCATCGGCCGCGGGGTCTCCGCGGAAGTCGAGGTCGCCGGCCGCACGCTGCGCGCCGGGGAGCGCGTCATGATCCTCACGTGGGCCGCGAACGTCGCCGCCGGACCGTTCCGCGCCGACCGCCCCTACGTGCGCGAGACCCGGCAGCTCTGGTTCGGCGCGGGTCGTCACCTGTGCCTCGGGGCGGCGCTCGCGCGCGCCGAGATCGCCGCGCTGCTGCACGCGCTGTGGGACGACGGCGTACCCCTGCAGATCGTGTCCCGCCGGGCCAAGCGGCGCGTGCTCGTACCGGGGTACGACGAGCTCGTCGTCGCACGCGCCTGACGCGGCGCGGCCCGAGCCGCGACGCCCGGCGCTGGTCGTCAGCCCTGCGGGGTCACGCTCCAGGTGCCCGCGGTCTTCACGGCCAGGACGCCGGGCAGCACGAGGTCGAACGTCTCGGTGAACGCCTCGGTGTCGCCGAACACGCGCGACGCCTCGCGCGTGACGCCGAAGTACCGGCCCTGGAACGAGTCCTCCGGCCCGGCAGGGGCCCACGACACCTCAGAGCTCGACGCCGTGCCGTCCAGCCGCAGGACCGTCGACCCCGTGCCCGACCGCGCTCCGGTGACGGGCGGGAGGTCGTTCCAGCTCTCGAACCGCACCGACCACTCACCCGGCGTCTCGAGCCAGATCGACTGCTGCGGCGCGGAGTCCTCGAACACGTCCATGAGGTACGAGCCGGTCGCCTCGCCGAGCGTGCCGGGGTACGGGGTGACGCCCGTGGGCGCCATGAACGCCCGAGTGTCGGCGCACTCGCCGCAGTCGAGGTGCACGACGACGGCGAAGTCGCCGTCGCGCACGAACGACACCGTCGCGCTCCCCGTGCCGGTCGCCGCGGCAGGCGAGCCTGCCGCGACCGTGCCCGCCTCGACCGCCTGCGCCGGAGGCTCGGTCGGTCGGTCGGCGAGCGGGTCGGCGGCCTCGTCGGTCGGGTCCTCCGACGGCTCGTCGGCCACGTCCGTCGCGTCGTCGGTGACCGACGGGCTCGGCGCGTCGGCCGACGTCGTCGACCCGGGCCCCGGCTCCGTGGCGGTCGAGCACGCTCCGAGCGCGACGACACAGGCAGCGGCGACGAGCACAGGCACGACCGACGGCGCGATCGGGCGACGACGACGCGGGGACCTCGCGGGACGGGCTGTCATGGGACCAGCGTCGCAGGCCACGAGCGCACCGCCCTCACCCGTCTCACACCAGTCGAGACCCGGTCGCGCCTCAGCAAGTCGTCAGTCGCGCGACTGCCACGTGCACACGCACGCCTCGTTGCCCTCGGCGTCGGCCAGGACCCAGAAGGCGGGCGCGCGGCGGTCGGACACGAGGTGCCCGCCCGCGGCGATGGCGGCCGTCACGCGCGCCTCGGCGACGTCGTGCGGCACCGTCACGTCCACGTGGATCCGGTTGCGCTGCTCGCGCGGCGCGTCCATCTGCTGGAACCAGAACGCGGGGGCATGGGTCGTCGGGTCCCGGAGCTCGGGTGCGGGCAGCTCCGGGGAGCCCTCGTCGAACCCGAGGACCGCCCGCCAGAACGGCTGCACCGCCGTCCCGACGAGCGTGTCGATCGCGATCTCGAGGTCCTGCACCGCCGTCGGGTCCGCGACGAGGTCGAGCTCCCGCGCCGCGGCGGAGATCTGCCGGGCGAGCGCGACGTCGCGCGCGCTGACGCCTCCGACGTCGTGCGAGGTCAGCCGGACCGTCACGGTCCCGTAGCGCAGGTCCACGTCCGGGTGGTGGTTCGCCGCCTCGGCGAGCTCGCCGATCGCGTCGACCAGCTCCACCCCCGCGGTGAACGAGCCCGTGCGGAACAGCGTCTGCACCGTCCTGAGGATGACCCGCCAGTCCTCGACGCCGTCGCTGTCGTGGAACTGCCGCGCGGTGATGCGGTCGTCGGCGGTCTCGGTCATGGCGGTCCTCCGGTCGGCGTCGCTGCGGCGGGGTGCGACACCACGCTAGTGCGCCCCTCCCCCGCCCGCGCGCCCCGGGGTCACTCGAGGATCGCGCCGCGCGACGCGGACTGGACGAGCTTCGCGTACTTCGCGAGCACCCCGCGCGTGAACGTCGGGGGCAGCGGCGCCCACCCGTCGCGGCGGGCGGCGAGCGTGTCGGCGTCGACGAGCAGGTCGAGCGTCTTGTTCGCGACGTCCAGCCGGATCGGGTCGCCGTCGCGCACGAACGCGATGGGGCCGCCGTCGACCGCCTCAGGCGCGACGTGCCCCACGCACAGGCCGGTCGTCCCGCCGGAGAACCGGCCGTCGGTCAGCAGCAGGACGGTCTTGCCGAGCCCGGCGCCCTTGATGGCGCCCGTGATCGCGAGCATCTCGCGCATCCCCGGACCGCCCTTGGGGCCCTCGTACCGGATGACGACGACGTCCCCGTCGGTGATCGTGCCGTCCTCCAGGGCGTCGAGCGCCGCGCGCTCGCGCTCGAAGACGCGCGCGGTGCCCTCGAACACGTCCTCGTCGAACCCGGCGGACTTCACGACGGCTCCCTCGGGCGCGAGCGACCCGTGCAGGATCGTGATGCCGCCCGTGTGGTGGATCGGGTTGTCGAGGGCCCGCAGGATCTTGCCGTCCGGGTCGGGCGGGTCGATGTCGGCGAGGTTCTCCGCGACCGTGCGGCCCGTGACGGTGAGCGCGTCGCCGTGCAGCAGCCCGGCGTCGAGCAGGGCCTTCATGACGACCGGCACGCCGCCGATGCGGTCGACGTCGTTCATCACGTAGCGCCCGAACGGCTTGAGGTCGCCGAGGTGCGGCACGCGGCTCGCGACGCGGTCGAAGTCGGCGAGCGTGAGGTCGACCTCGGCCTCGTGCGCGATGGCGAGCAGGTGCAGCACCGCGTTGGTGGACCCGCCGAACGCCATGACGACGGCGATCGCGTTCTCGAACGCCTCCTTGGTCATGATGTCGCGCGCGGTGATCCCGAGCCGCAGCAGGTTGACGACGGCCTCGCCCGAGCGGTGCGCGAACGCGTCCCGGCGTCGGTCCGCCGACGGCGGTGCCGCCGACCCCGGCAGCGACATGCCCATCGCCTCCGCGACCGACGCCATCGTGTTCGCCGTGTACATGCCGCCGCACGCGCCCTCGCCGGGACAGATCGCGCGCTCGATGCGGTCCACGTCCTCGCGGCTCATGAGCCCGCGCGCGCACGCGCCGACCGCCTCGAACGCGTCGATGAGCGTGACGTCCTTCTCCGTGCCGTCGGAGAACTTGACCCAGCCCGGCATGATCGAGCCCGCGTAGAGGAACACGCTCGCGAGGTCGAGCCGTGCGGCGGCCATGAGCATCCCCGGGAGGGACTTGTCGCACCCGGCGAGCAGGACCGTCCCGTCGAGGCGCTCCGCCTGGACGACCGTCTCGACCGAGTCCGCGATGATGTCGCGGCTCACGAGCGAGAAGTGCATCCCCTCGTGGCCCATGGAGATCCCGTCCGAGACGGAGATCGTCCCGAATTGGAGCGGGTACCCGCCGCCCGCGTGCACGCCCTCCTTGGCGCCCTGCGCGAGCCGGTCGAGCGACAGGTTGCACGGCGTGATCTCGTTCCACGAGCTCGCGATGCCGATCTGCGGCTTGGCGAAGTCCTCGTCTCCCATGCCGACGGCGCGCAGCATCCCGCGCGACGCCGTCGCCTCCAGGCCGTCCGTGACCTGGCGGGAACGAGGCTTGAGGTCGGGTCCGGCGTCCGTGCGCGGGGTCTGCCCAGTCATGCCCCCACTCTAGGAACCCACCCGCGCCCCGGCGAGGTAGAACCGCGGTCGGCCGAGGTAGAACCGTGGTCGTTTCCTGCCCGACGCCGGTCTGGTCGCCCTGGGTGGTCGGGGTGGGTGGTGGTGCCCCCGCCGCGGACCCGACCACGCGGGCATGAGACCCGAGCACGACGACGGGCCCGCACCTCACGAGGTGCGGGCCCGTCGTCGTCGGGGTCAGCGGCTGCGCTTGATGAGCGACACGTCGCGGACGGCGCCGCGGTCGGCGGACGTCGCCATGGCGGCGTACGCCTGGAGGGCCGGCGAGACGTACCGGTCGCGGTCGACCGGCTGCCACGGGTTCTCGCGCGCCTCCATCTTGGCGCGACGCTCGGCGAGCACGTCGTCCGGGACGTTGAGGCGGATGAGGCGCGTGTCGACGTCGATCTCGATCTCGTCACCGTCCTCGACGAGGCCGATGACGCCGCCCGCGGCGGCCTCGGGCGAGACGTGGCCGACGGAGATGCCCGACGACCCGCCGGAGAAGCGGCCGTCGGTGATGAGCGCGGTCACCTTGCCGAGCCCGCGACCCTTGATGAACGACGTCGGGTACAGCATCTCCTGCATGCCCGGGCCGCCCGCGGGACCCTCGTAGCGCACGACGACGACGTGCCCCGGCTCGACCTGCTTGGTGAGGATCTTCTCGACCGCCTCGTCCTGCGACTCGCAGACGAGCGCCTTGCCGACGAAGTGGAAGACGTCCGGGTCGACCCCGGCCGTCTTGAACACGGCACCGTCCTCGGCGAGGTTGCCGCGCAGCACGGCGAGGCCGCCCTCGACGGTGTACGCGTGCTCGAGGTCGCGGATGCAGCCGTTCGCGGCGTCGGTGTCGAGCGACTCCCAGCGGTTCGACGTCGAGAACGCCTGCGTGGTGCGCACTCCCCCGGGCGCCGCGTGGAACAGCTCGATCGCCCGCTCGGTCGCCTTGCCGCCCCGGACGTCCCAGTCGTCGAGCCAGGCGCGCAGCGTCGGCGTGTGGACGCTCGTGACGTCGTGGTCGAGCAGGCCCGCGCGGTCGAGCTCGCCGAGGAGGGCGGGGATGCCGCCGGCGCGGTGCACGTCCTCCATGTGGAAGTTCGGGTGGTTCGGCGCGACCTTGGACAGGCACGGCACCTGGCGGCTGATGCGCTCGATGTCGGTGAGGTCGAAGTCGACCTCGCCCTCCTGCGCCGCGGCGAGGATGTGCAGCACGGTGTTGGTCGAGCCGCCCATGGCGACGTCGAGCGCCATGGCGTTGGAGAACGCGGCCTTGGTCGCGATCGAGCGCGGCGCGACGGAGTCGTCCTCGTCCTCGTAGTAGCGCTTGGCGAGGTCGACGATCGTGCGGCCGGCCTCGAGGAAGAGCTCCTTGCGCGCGGCGTGCGTGGCGAGGGTCGAGCCGTTGCCCGGCAGCGACAGGCCGAGCGCCTCGGTGAGGCAGTTCATGGAGTTCGCGGTGAACATGCCCGAGCACGACCCGCACGTGGGGCACGCGTTCTCCTCGACCTGCGCGAGCGCGGCGTCGGACACGTCGTCGTCCGCCGAGTAGTTGATCGCGTTGACGAGGTTGAGGGGGGTCTTGGCGACGCCGTCGGCGATGACCGCCTTGCCGGCCTCCATGGGGCCGCCGGACACGAAGATCACCGGGATGTTGAGCCGCAGGGCCGCGTTGAGCATGCCGGGCGTGATCTTGTCGCAGTTCGAGATGCACACGAGCGCGTCGGCGCAGTGCGCGTTGACCATGTACTCGACCGAGTCGGCGATGAGGTCGCGGCTCGGCAGCGAGTAGAGCATGCCGCCGTGGCCCATCGCGATGCCGTCGTCGACGGCGATCGTGTTGAACTCCTTGGAGACGCCACCGGCCTCGCGGATCGCCGACGCGACGAGGTCGCCCATGTCCTTGAGGTGGACGTGGCCGGGGACGAACTGCGTGTACGAGTTCGCGATCGCGATGATCGGCTTGCCGAAGTCCTCCGAGCCCATGCCGGTCGCGCGCCAGAGGGCGCGGGCGCCGGCCATGTTGCGGCCGTGGGTGGACGTCCGGGAGCGCAGGGGGCGGCTCATGTCGGTTCAGCTCCTTCGACGGGTGGCCGCGGCCGATCCTCCGGCCGCCGGGTCACATTACGCCTGCCGGCGACCGGACGAACCGGGCGTCCGTCTCGTGGTCGTCGGGCTACGTACGCGGAGTCCCTACCCACTGAGGGATCTCCACCTAAACGTTACGTAAGGGTTGAACCGCCGCAGGTCGTCCTGCCACCGTGGACGAGCACGGCACGGCCAGGGCGCTCGGCGACGCCTCGACGGAGAGCGACACCGCGCAGGTGCAGCAGGCCTGGTCCCGGCACCGACCGATCCTCAGATCCCGTTCCCGAGGGGGCACCTCATGTTCACGTCCACCACGCGCACGACCTCACCGCCCGACGCGTCATCCGGGGCCGCTCCCGGCGCCACCGCCCCGGCGGCGCCCGGCCTCGTCACCCAGGACGCCGTCGTCACGCGCTCCTCCGCCCGGCACGCCCTCGCGCTCGCCCGTCTCGGCGGCGCCGTCGTCTTCCTCTGGCCCTTCGCCGACAAGCTCGTCGGCCTCGGCTACGCGACGCCGCGCGAGCGCGCGTGGCTCGCGGGCGCCGCCCCGGCGCAGGGCTACCTCGAGCACGGGGTCCAGGGCCCGCTCGCGGGGACGTTCACCGCGATGGCCGGCCCGGTCACCGACTGGCTCTTCATGCTCGGGCTGCTCGGCGTGGGGCTCGCGCTCCTGCTCGGGATCGGCCTGCGCGTGGCCGCGGTGAGCGGCGCGCTGCTCTTCGGGATGCTCTGGCTCTCGCAGTGGCCGCTCACGGCCGGGTCGAACAACCCGGTCGTCGACCAGCACGTCCTCGTGGTGCTGCTCCTCGTCGTCCTCGCGACGACGCTCGCGGGCGACACCTGGGGGCTCGGACGTCGCTGGGCCGCGCTGCCCCTGGTCCGCCGGGCGCCCTGGCTGCGCTGACAGCAGGACGCCGGGCCCGGAACCGCGCGAGGTCGCAACGGCGCGGCCTCGCGCGCCCCGGGTCGCGGTGCGCACGTCGGAACCGCTGCCCCGTCAGGCCCCGGCGGTGTGCGCGCCCTCGAGCTCGTCGGCGTGCCGGATGTGCCGCGTGACCCATGGCGCGAGCGCGAACAGCGCGAGCGCGAACACGAGCGTCACGGCGCCGATGCTGCCGAAGTACGCGGTGTCCGACGCCCCCTCGGTGACCTGCACGACCTGCGCCGTGATGGCCTGCCCGGCCGCGGGCGCGAGGAACCACAGGGCCATCGCCTGGGAGCGGAACGCCTTGGGCGCGAGCAACGTCGTCGCGGCGAGGCCGACCGGCGAGAGGCACAGCTCGCCGAGCGTCTGGATCACGTAGACGAGCACGAGCACCCACGACGGCGCCTTGCCGTCGCCGACGACCGCGGACGCGACGGCGAGGAAGAGGAACGAGACCGACGCGAGCGTGAGGCCGATCGCGAACTTGTTGGCCGTCGTCGGGCGGTCGCCGGTCTTGAGCCAGATCCACGCGAACACCGGCGCGAGGACGATGATCGACAGCGGGTTGACCGACTGGAAGAACTCGGGGCTGATGCCGACCCCGAAGAACGTGAGGTCCGTCCGGTCCTTGGCGAACGCCGAGAGCGTCGTCGCGGCCTGCTCGAAGATCATCCAGAAGAGCATCGCCGCGACGAACAGCGGGATGTACGCGATGACGCGGGGCCGCTCGGCGTCGGTCACGCGCGGCGAGCGGTACATGACGATGAAGTACGCGATCGGCGCGAGGAACGCCAGGTAGGACATCGTGTCGATGAACGTCGAGATGTCGAAGCCGCCGGCCACCAGGACCGCGATCAGCCCCACGAGCACGACGCCCGCGGCGATGAGCAGGAAGATGCGCGCGATCTTCGCCCGCTCCTCGGGGCGCACGGGGTTGGGCACGTGCGCGCCCGCCTCGCCGAGGTAGCGGCGGCCGGCGACGAAGAACACGAGCGCGACGGCCATGCCGACCGCCGCCACGGCGAACCCGGCGTGGTAGCCGCCCCAGGCGCGCGCCGCCCCGACGAGGAACGGCGCGATGAACGACCCGAGGTTGATGCCCATGTAGAAGATGGAGAACCCCGAGTCGCGGCGCGGGTCGTCGCGCGCGTAGAGCTCGCCGACCATCGAGGACACGTTGGGCTTGAGCAGGCCGGTCCCGAGCGCGACCATCGCGATGCCGGCCATCGAGAAGCCCGTGCCGGGGACCGTCAGGCTCACGTGCCCGGCCGCGATGATGATCCCGCCGTACAGGACCGAGCGCCGCGAGCCGATCACGCGGTCCGCGAGCCAGCCGCCGACGACCGAGAGCAGGTACACGCTCGTGCCGTAGATCGAGACGAGCGCGAGCCCGGTCGTCTCGTCGATGCCGAGACCGCCGTTCGCCACGGTGTCCGTGAGGTAGAACAGCAGGATCGCGCGCATCCCGTAGTAGCTGAACCGCTCCCACAGCTCCGTGGTGAAGAGCGTCAGCAGGCCGCGCGGGTGCCCGAAGAACGCGTGGTCCCCCTCGATCGCCCCGGCCGCCGGCCCCTCGGCCGCCCCGACACCGGCCGCGGTACCCGAACCGAGGGGTGGTGCGCCCGGGTCCGGCTCGGTGCGCGCCTCGCGACCGAGCGCGCGGCGCCGGGCGTCGTCCTTCCCCTGCGGGTCGTCACCGTCCATCCTGCGATGCTCCCACCGGCGTGCGCGGCAGGCGACCGTTAGCGTGGCCGGATGCCGACGCTCTGGTGGTGCCGCCGCGACCTGCGCCTCGCCGACAACCCGGCCCTCGCAGCGGCCGTCGAGACCGCCCGGGAGGCCGGCGACGACGTCGTCGCGCTCTACGTGCTCGACCCGCGCCTCTGGGGCGCCGCAGGCGGCCCGCGCCGCGCCTATCTCGCGCGGAGCCTCGCCGCGCTCGACGAGGCGACGGGCGGCAGGCTCGTCGTCCGGCACGGCGACCCGCGCGCGGTCGTGCCCGCGCTCGCACGCGAGGTGAGCGCCGAGGAGGTGCACGTCGCGGGGGCGTACGAGCCCTACGGTGTCGCGCGGGACGAGGCGGTCGAGCAGGCGCTGACCGACGGCGGCGCGCGCCTCGTGCGCACCGGCTCGCCCTACGCCGTCGCACCGGGGCGCGTGCTCACGCGCACCGGGACCCCGTTCCAGGTCTTCACGCCGTTCCGCGACGCGTGGGTCACGCACGGGTGGCGCGACCCGGTGCCGCGCCCGCGCGACGCGCCGTGGGCGTCGCTGCGGTCCGACGGCGTCCCGGACGACCCGGGGACCGACGCCCGGCTCCCTCCCGCGGGCGAGGCGGCCGCACGCCGCCGGTGGCGGGACTTCCTGACGGACCACCTCGCGGGCTACGCGACCGAGCGCGACCGGCCGGACCGGCCCGCGACGTCGGGCATGTCCGTCCCGCTCAAGTGGGGCGAGCTCCACCCGCGGACCCTCCTCGCCGACGTGCGGAACGCGCTGCACGGCGGGCTTACGCCGTCCGACGACGCCCTCGCCTACCGGTCGGAGCTCGCGTGGCGCGAGTTCCACGCGGACGTCCTGTTCCACCACCCGGGGGCCGCGCGGCGGTCGCTGCGCACGGTCGTGCCCGACGACGCGTGGGCGACCGGGGCGGACGAGGACCGGTACCTCGCGGCCTGGGCGGCCGGGCGTACCGGCTACCCGCTCGTCGACGCCGGCATGCGCCAGCTCCTCGGCGAGGGGTGGATGCACAACCGCGTGCGGATGGTGGTCGCGTCGTTCCTCGTCAAGGACCTGCACGTGCGGTGGCAGCGCGGCGCGGCGCACTTCATGGCGCACCTCGCGGACGGCGACGTCTCGCAGAACCAGCTCAACTGGCAGTGGGTGGCCGGGACGGGCCGGGACGCCGCGCCGTACTTCCGCATCTTCAACCCCGTCACGCAGGGCAAGAAGTTCGACCCCGACGGCGCCTACGTGCGCCGCTGGGTGCCGGAGCTGCGGGGCGTCGAGGGCCGGGCGGTCCACGAGCCGTGGAAGCTGCGCGAGCAGCCTGTGGGGTACCCCGAGCGGATCGTCGACCACGCCGTCGAGCGGACGGTCGCGCTGGACGACTTCGAGCGCGCACGGCGCCGTTGAGATTTTCTCAACCTGATGGTTGACGACGAACGAGCACCGGCGTAACGTCATAGTCAACCAAACAGTTGACGACGGGGCGCCGCTCACGGCGTCCGACGAGGAGGTCCCGTGACGGCCGACCCGCTCTCCCGCGTGTTCTCGGCGCTGGCCGACCCCACGCGCCGCGACATGGTGGCCCGGCTCGCGTCGGGTGACGCCAGCGTGGGCGAGCTCGCCCGGCCGTACGACATGTCCGTCCAGGCGGTGTCCAAGCACCTGCGCGTGCTCGAGGACTCCGGCCTGGTGACCCGCACGACGGACGCCCGACGCGCCCCCGTGCACCTCGAGGCGGAGGTCTTCGACCTCATGACGAAGTGGATCGAGCGCTACCGGCGCGAGGCGGAGGACCGCTACCGCCGCCTCGACGACGTCCTGCGCGACCTGCCCGACCCGGCGGCCGCACCCGAGAACGACCCGACGACAGGAGCAGCACCATGACCACCACCGGCACCCACGAGACCGAGATCGTCGTCCCGAAGGACCTCCCGATCGTCCGCATCGTGCGCGAGTTCGACGCGCCCGCGGCGAAGGTCTTCCGCGCCCACCTCGACCCGGAGCTGTTCGCGCGCTGGAACGGCCCGCGCTACCTCTCCCAGCGCAACGAGCACTGGGACGTGCGCACGGGCGGCGCCTACCGCTACGTCCAGGTGGACCCCGACGGCAACGAGTACGCGTTCTTCGGCAGCGTCCACGAGGTGCGCCCGGACGAGCTCATCGTCCAGACGTTCACCTACGAGGGGTTCCCCGACGGCGTCTCGCTGGACCGCCTCGTGTTCGAGGACCTGCCCGACGGCCGCAGCCGCCTCACCGCGACGTCGCTCGTCGACTCGATCGAGGGTCGCGACAGCTTCGTCGCGAGCGGCATGGAGGTCGGCGTCCGCGAGGGCTACGAGCAGCTCGACGAGCTCCTCGCGGAGTCCTGACCCGCACACCCGCATCCAGCCGAGCGAGATCGGGGCGGCACCCACCAGCGGTGCCGCCCCAGGCGTGCCACCGGCCCGTGCCCTCGTCGACCCGGACCGCGGCGCGCCTCGTGAGCTTCCCGTGCCCGACCCCCGCGGTCGGGCACGGGAGTCTTCAGCCCCTCACGCCTCGCCGCGCGCGAGGAGGCGGCCCGTGGGGCGGTCGAACGCGATCTCCTCGCCCCGCAGGTACGTCGCGACGACGGCGCCCGAGAGCGCGCGGTCGGCGTACGGCGTGATGGGGTTCTTGTGGTGCAACGCCTTCGGGTCGACGACGAACGCCGTGTCCGGCTCGACGACCGCGAGGTCGGCGTCGAACCCGAGCGCGATCGAGCCCTTGCGCTGGAGCCCCGCGATGCCGGCCGGGCGGGACGACATCCACTCGACGACGCGCGCGAACGGCACGCCCCGTGTCCGGGCCTCGGTCCACACGATCGCGAGCCCGAGCTGGAGCGACGAGACGCCGCCCCAGGCCGTCCCGAAGTCCCCGGTTTCGAGGTCCTTGAGGTCGGGCGTGCTCGGGGAGTGGTCGGAGACGATGCAGTCGATCGTCCCGTCGAGCAGGCCCTCCCAGAGGAGCTCGCGGTTGTCGATCTCCCGGATGGGCGGGCAGCACTTGAACTGCGTCGCGCCGTCCGGGATCTCCTCGGCCGCGAGCGCCAGGTAGTGCGGGCACGTCTCGACCGTGAGCCGCACGCCCTCGCGCTTCGCGCTCCGGATCATCGGCAGCGCGTCCGAGCTCGACAGGTGCAGCACGTGCGCGCGCGCCCCGGTCCAGCGCGCCGCCTCGATCACCGCGGCGATCGCGACGTTCTCCGCGCCGCGCGGGCGCGACGCGAGGAAGGTGTCGTAGTGGTCGCCGTGCGGGGTGGGCGCCCGCTCGATCGCGCGCGAGTCCTCGGCGTGCACGAGCATGAGCCCGTCGAAGTCGGCCAGCAGGCGCAGGTCGGCCTCGAGCTCGTCGGGCTCGAGGTACCCGAACTCCTCGACGCCCGAGTGCAGCAGGAAGCACTTGAAGCCGAACACGCCCGCGTCCCACAGGGGCCGCAGCTCGTCCGCGTTGCCGGGCACGGCGCCGCCCCAGAACCCGACGTCGACGAACGCCTGGTCGCGCGCGACCTTCTGCTTGGTCTCGAGCGCCTCTACGTCGACCGTCGGCGGGATCGAGTTGAGCGGCATGTCGACGATCGTCGTCACGCCGCCCGCGGCGGCGGCCCGCGTCGCGGACGCGAACCCCTCCCACTCGGTGCGCCCGGGCTCGTTGACGTGCACGTGCGTGTCCACGAGGCCGGGGACCAGCACCTGGTGCGGCTCCAGCTCGACGACGCGTGCGCCGTCGAGCCCCGCGCCCAGGGGCTCGATCGCCCGGACCACTCCCCCGCTGACCCCGACCTCGCGCGGCTGCTCGCCCGACGCGACGAGCACGCGCTCGCCCCGCACGACGAGGTCGTACTCGTGCTCGCGACCGCTCACCTCACCCGCGCTCATCGCGTCCTCCTCCATGTCGTCTGCTCCTCCGGTGCGGCACGCTCAGTCGAGCAGCGCGACGGCGGTCGGCGCGTCGTCGGCCGAGATCGCGAGGTCCTCGAACTCGTTGACCCCCGTGAGCTCGACGCCCATCGCGATGTTCGTCACGCGCTCGAGGATGACCTCGACCACGACCGGCACGCGGAACTCGGCGGCCATGCCCTGCGCCTTGGCGAACGCGTCGCCGAGCTCGTCGGGGTCGGTCACGCGGATCGCCTTGCAGCCCAGGCCCTCGGCCACCTTGACGTGGTCGACGCCGTAGCCGCCCACCTCGGGCGAGTTGATGTTCTCGAACGACAGCTGGACGTGGTAGTCCATGTCGAACGCGCGCTGCGACTGCCGGATGAGGCCGAGGTAGGAGTTGTTCACGACGACGTGCACGTACGGCAGGTTGAACTGCGCGCCGACGGCGAGCTCCTCGATCATGAACTGGAAGTCGTAGTCGCCCGAGAGCGCGACGACCGGCTCGTCCGGCACGGCCTTCGCGACGCCGAGCGCCGCCGGCCCGGTCCAGCCGAGCGGGCCCGCCTGGCCGGCGTTGATCCAGTGCCGCGGCTTGTACACGTGGAGGAACTGCGCGCCGGCGATCTGCGAGAGGCCGATCGTCGTGACGTAGCGGGTCTCGGGGCCGAACGCCTTGTTCATCTCCTCGTACACGCGCTGCGGCTTGATGGGGATCTCGGTGAAGTGCGTCTTGCGCTGGAGCGTGCGCTTGCGCTCGGCGCACTCGGCGGCCCAGCCGGAGTAGTCGCGCGCCTGCCCGGCGTCGCGGCGCTCGCGTGCGACCTCGACGAACAGCTCGAGGGCGGCCCTCGCGTCGGAGACGATGCCGTAGTCGGGCGCGAACACGCGCCCGATCTGCGTCGGCTCGATGTCGACGTGGACGAAGGTGCGGCCCGCGCGGTACGTGTCGAGGCCGCCCGTGTGACGGTTGGCCCAGCGGTTGCCGATCCCGAGCACGAAGTCCGAGGCGAGCAGGTTCGCGTTGCCGTAGCGGTGCGACGTCTGGAGCCCGGCCATGCCCGCCATGAGCGCGTGGTCGTCGGGGATGACGCCCCAGCCCATGAGCGTCGGGATCACCGGCACGCCCAGCGTCTCGGCGAGCTCGACGAGCAGGTCCTCGCCGCCCGCGTTGACGATGCCGCCGCCCGCGATCAGCAGGGGGCGCCCGGCCGCGAGCAGCAGGTCGATCGCCTTCTCCGCCTGCGCGCGCGTCGCCGTCGGGCGGTGCACGGGCAACGGCTGGTACGTCGCCGGGTCGAACTCGATCTCCGCGAGCTGCACGTCGATCGGCAGGTCGATGAGCACCGGGCCCGGGCGGCCCGAGCGCATGAGGTGGAACGCCTGCTGGAAGACCTGCGGCACCTGCCCGGCCTCGAGGACGGTCTTGGCCAGCTTGGTCACCGGAGCGGCGATGCTCGCGATGTCGACGGCCTGGAAGTCCTCCTTGTCGAGCTTGGCGACCGGCGCCTGGCCCGTGATGCAGAGCATCGGGATCGAGTCGGCCCACGCAGCGTAGAGGCCGGTGATCATGTCGGTGCCCGCGGGGCCCGACGTGCCGATGCAGATGCCGATGTTCCCCGGCTTCGCGCGGGAGTAGCCGTCGGCCATGTGCGACGCGCCCTCGACGTGGCGGGCGAGCACGTGGTCGATGCCGCCGTGCGCGCGCATCGCGGAGTAGAAGGGGTTGATGGCGGCGCCGGGCAGGCCGAACGCCTGGGTCGCGCCCTCGATCTCGAGGATCGCCACTGCGGCGTCCACCGCACGCATACGAGGCATGGTTTCTCTCCTTGCTGGAGGTGACGTCGTCGTCAGGGGAAGGTCAGGAGCCGTCGCGGCCGGACAGGCGCTCGACGCCGCAGAACAGGCCGGAGTGGTCGAGGCCGCCGTCGCCGTTCGCGCGGGCGGAGGCCATGAGCTGGGCGACGAGGCCGCCGAGCGGCGCGACGACGCCCGCCTCGCGGGCCGCGGCGGTGACGATGCCGAGGTCCTTGTGGTGGAGCTCGATCCGGAAGCCGGGGCCGAAGTCGCGGTCGCGCATCTTGCGCGCCTTCTGGTTCAGCACGGCCGAGCCCGCGAGCCCGCCGCCGAGGACCTCGATCGCGGCCTCGGTGTCGACGCCGTACGCCTCGAGGAACACGATCGCCTCGGCCAGTGCCTGGATGTTCGCGGCGACGATGAGCTGGTTCGCGGCCTTGACGGTCTGCCCGGAACCGTTCGGGCCCACGTGCACGACCGTCTTGCCGACGACGTCGAGGAACGGCTTGGCCGCCTCGAAGTCCTCGGGCGTGCCGCCGACCATGATCGACAGCGCGGCGTTGATCGCGCCGGGCTCACCGCCCGAGACGGGCGCGTCCACGATGCGCAGTCCCGCGTCCGTCGCCTGCCGCGCGAGCGCGACCGTGACGTCGGGACGGATCGAGGAGAAGTCGATGACGAGCGCGCCGGGCTTGGCGTTCGCGAGGACGCCGTCGTCGCCGGTGAGGACGGCCTCGACGTCGGGCGAGTCGGGGACCATGATCGCGACGACGTCGGCGCCGGAGACGGCGTCGGCGACCGACTCCGCCGCGCGACCGCCGGCCGCGACGAGCGGCGCGGTCTTCTCGGGGCTGCGGTTGTAGCCCGCGACGTCGTGCCCGGCGTCCTGCAGGTGGACGGCCATGGGGCTGCCCATGATGCCGAGTCCGATGAAGGCGATGGAGGCCATGGTGTGCTCCTCTGGGTGGTTCGGGTCGGGGGTCTGTGTCGGGGGCGGACGACCGCGGAAGGTCAGCGCTCGGCAGCCGGGAGCCACGCGAACGGGTCGGCGGCCTCCGTCTTGTACTCGAGGCCGATCCAGCCGTCGTAGCCGCCGGTCCGCAGCTCCTTGGTCCAGCGGTCGATCGGCAGGTCGCCCGTGCCGGGCTCGCCGCGCCCGGGGGCGTCGGCGATCTGCACGTGGGCGATGCGCCCGCGGTAGGTCGAGAGCGCCGCGTCGACGTCGTCGCCGTTGACGGACAGGTGGTAGACGTCGAACAGGAGACCCAGGTTCGTCTCGCCGTGGTCGGCCGCGACCCGGTCGATGACGCGCACGGCGTCGGCGGCGGTCTTGAGCGGGTAGGCCGGGGCGCCGCTCACGGGCTCGACGAGCACCGTGCCCCCGATGCGCCCGACGGCCCGGGCGGCGAGCGCGAGGTTCTCGGCCCCCAGCGCGTCCTGCGCCTCGGGCGTCTCGCCCTCCTGGCGGTTGCCGTAGAGGGCGTTGAACGCGCGACAGCCGGTGCGCTCGCCGATCGTGGTGACGACGTCCAGGTTCGCGCGCAGGTCGGCCGAGCGCGCGGGCCACGACACGAGGCCGCGGTCGCCGCCGGGCATGTTGCCGGCGTCGAAGTTGAGGCCCGTGAGCTGGACGCCCGCCGCCTCGATCGCACCGACGAACGCGTCGACCTCGTCCTGCGCCGGCGTGGGCGACGCGAACGGCCACCAGAACTCGACGCCGCGAAAGCCCGCGGCCGCCGCGGCGGCCGGCCGCTCGAGCAGCGGCAGGTCCGTGAGCAGGATCGAGCAGTTGACGGTGTACGTCGGTGCGGGGCTCATCGTCGTCTCCCTGGGTCCGTCCGCGTCTCGCTACCTTGCGATTCCATTCTGCGGAACTTTTCTTCTGCTGTATGGAAGTGTAGGCACGCCCACGGCGGAGCGTCAACAGCCGGCGCGGCACTCCGTCCGGTTGTGGGCATGGAGAGGGCCCGGTTCCGCGTGCGGAACCGGGCCCTTTCCATGCCCACAACCGGGTGCTGCGTCAGCGGCGGCGGTCGAGCTTGACCTGCCGGTTCACGTCCTTGTAGAGCAGGTAGCGGAACGGCTTGGGGCCGCCCGCGTAGCAGGCCTGCGGGCAGAACGCCCGGAGCCACATGAAGTCGCCCTCCTGGACCTCGACCCAGTCGCCGTTGAGGCGGTAGACGGCCTTGCCCTCGAGGACGTACAGGCCGTGCTCCATGATGTGCGTCTCCGCGAACGGGATGGACCCGCCGGGCTGGAACGTCACGATGTTGACGTGCATGTCGTGCGCGAGGTCGTCGGGGTCGACGAACCGCGTGGTCACCCAGACGCCGTCGGTGTCCGGCATCGCGCGCGGCTCGACGTCCTGCTCCCGCGTGACGAACGACGTCGCGGTGTGACCCGGGATCGGCTCGTACACCTTGCGGATCCACTGGAACGCCGCCTTGGCGTCCGACCGGTTGTGCAGCGCCCACCGCTCCCCCGCCGCCAGGTACGCGTACCCGCCCGGCTCGAGCACGTGCTCGACCCCGGCGAGCGTGAGCACGAGCGTGCCCTCGGTGACGAAGACGACGGACTGCACCGTCTCCTCGTCCTCGCCCTGGTCCGACCCGCCGCCGGGCGAGACCTCCATGACGTACTGCGCGAACGTCGTCGCGAAACCCTCGATCGGCCGGGCGAGCACCCACAGCCGGGTCGTCTCCCAGCCCGGCAGGTTGCTCGTGACGATGTCGCGCAGCACGCCGCGCGGGATCACCGTGTAGGCCTCGGTGACGATCGCGCGGTCGGTGAGCAGCTCGGTCTGCCCGGGCAGGCCACCCTGCGGGGTGTAGTAGGGGGTGGTCTGGGTCATGGGTTCACTCCTCGAGATGATGGCCCGGGCCGACGACGGTCGGTCGCGGCGGGCTGGACGGGGCGGGGTGGACGGGACGGTGCGGAGGGCGTCGGTCAGCCCGCGACGGGCTGCGGGGCGTGCCCCGAGACGCGGACGGCGTCGAGCCCGGCGCGGTCGAGACCGGTCGCGGCGCGGACCTCGGCCTCGGTGAGCGCGCCGCAGTCGACGCCGCGCCCGAGGAACCAGGCCATCGCCTTGGCCGTGGCGGGCTCGTCGAGCACGCCGCCGGCGTCGGGCACGAACCCGACGTACGCCGCGAGGCGCGCGAGCGCCGACGCCGCGCCCTCGCGGTAGAACGCGTACGTCGCCGCGAACCGGCTCGGGAGCTGCGCGGGGTGCAGGTCCCAGCCCTGGTAGTAGCCGCGCTCGAGCGAGCGGCGCACGAGCCGCCCGTGCAGGCGCCACGCCGCGTCGACGGCCTGCGGGTCGCCGACGGGGAGCACGTTCGTCGAGCCGTCCGACAGGCGCACGCCCGTGCCCGCGACGGCGAGCTGCATGACCGACTTCGCGTGGTCGGCCGCGGGGTGCTCCATCGACTGGTACGCCGCCGCGATGCCGAGCGACGCCGAGAAGTCGTACGTGCCGTAGTGCAGCGCGGTGACCCGCCCGGGCGCCGCGTGCACGAGCCGCGCCACGGTCGCCGTGCCGTCCGCCGCGAGCAGCGCCTGCGGCGTCTCGACCTGCACCTCGAACCGCAGGCTGCCCGGCTCCAGGTCGTTCGCCTGCTCGACGCGCTCGCACGCGACCGCCATCGCCTCGACCTGCTGCGGCGCGGTGACCTTGGCGAGCGTGACGACGAAGCCGTCGGGCAGGCCCGTCTGGCCCTGGGCGGCGCGGGCCGCGACGAGCTCCGCGACGAACAGCGCGAGCGTGCGCACGCCGCGCCGGCGCGTCGCGGCCTCGAGGCACTTGATGCGGATCCCGCTCAACGGCGTCGCCGTGCCCTGCGCCTCGGCGCGAGCGAGCTCGCGCGCGGCCGCCGCGACCGCGGCGTCCTCGGCCGCGTCGCCGCGGTCACCGAACCCGTCCTCGAAGTCGATCCGCAGGTCCTCGATCGCCTCGACGGCGAGCTTGGCGCGCACGCGCTCGGCCACGGCGTCGGCGAGGTCGCCCCCGGCCTCCGCACCGATCCCGAGCAGGTCGACGAGGCGGCGTACCCCCTCGGCCCCGCCGCCCGCCGCGTCGACCGCCTCGCGCGCCCGGGCCGCCCACTCGGGCACGAGGCCCGCGGTGTACCGGTCCCCCGGCACGTAGACGGTGTGCACGGGCTGGCGCGAGCCGTCGTCGCCCGGGTACCGCGCCTCGAGCTCCGCGTCCCACGGCGCGAGCAGACCGTCGAGCGTCGCGTGCAGCGCGGCGACGCCCTGCTCGCTGAAGGCCCGCCGCGACGCCGAGCCCGAACCCTCGGGAAACCCCGCCGGCATCAGGAGGCGTCCTGCTCGTGCGCGACGACGTCCTCGTACGCCGGGAGCGTGAGGAAGTCGACGTAGTGCTCGTTGAGCGCGATGTCCTCGACGAGCGCGGCGGCCCGGTCGTAGGGACCGGCGTCGTACGCCTCGTGCCCGACGTCGTCGCGCAGCCGCGCGGTCTCCTCGCGCAGGAGCGTGCGGACCAGGTCCGCGGTGACCGTCGTGCCCGCGCTCTCGCCCGCGGTGAACGACGCGCCCGAGCGCACCCACTGCCACACCTGCGACCGCGAGATCTCCGCGGTCGCGGCGTCCTCCATGAGGTTGTGGATCGCGACCGCGCCGTTGCCCGCGAGCCACGCCGCGACGTACGCGACGGACACGTAGAGGTTGTTGCGCAGCCCGGCCTCGGTGACGTCGCCCTGCGCCGACGACACGTCGAGGAGCTGGTCGGCCGTGACGTGGACCTCGGGGCGCTGTCGGTCGAGCTGGTTGGGCCGGTCGCCGAGCACGCCGTCGAACACCTCGCGGCACACGGGCACGAGGTCCGGGTGCGCGACCCACGAGCCGTCGAACCCGTCCCCGGCCTCGCGCTGCTTGTCGGCGCGCACCTTGTCGAACGCCTGGGCCGTGACCTCGGGCTCGCGACGGTTCGGGATGACCGCGGCCATGCCGCCCATCGCGAACGCCCCACGCTTGTGGCACGTCTGGACGAGCAGCTCGGTGTACGCGCGCATGAAGGGCGCGGTCATGGTGATCGCGCCGCGGTCGGGCAGCGTGAACGACGGGCCCGAGTCGCGGAAGTACTTGATGACGGAGAACAGGTAGTCCCAGCGGCCCGCGTTGAGCCCCGACGCGTGGTCGCGGAGCTCGTAGAGGATCTCGTCCATCTCGAACGCGGCCGGGATGGTCTCGATGAGCACCGTCGCGCGGATCGTCCCGTGCGGGATCCCGAGCGCCTCCTGCGCGTACGTGAAGACCTCGTCCCACAGGCGCGCCTCGAGGTGCGACTCCATCTTCGGCAGGTAGTAGTACGGGCCCGAGCCGCGCGCGAGGAGCTCCGCGGCGTTGTGGAAGAAGTGCAGGCCGAAGTCGACGAGCGCGCCGACGGCGGGCGTCCCGTCCACCGTCAGGTGCACCTCGTCGAAGTGCCACCCGCGCGGTCGCACGACCATGACGGCGAGCGCGTCGCCGTCGGCCTCGGGGCGCAGCGCGTACTGCTTGCCCTCCGGCGAGGTGAACGCGAGCGTGCGGCGCGTGGCGTCGTGCAGGGCGACCTGGCCCCCGACGACGTTGGCCCAGTGCGGCGTCGACGCGTCCTCGAGGTCCGCGAGCCATACCTTCGCGCCCGAGTTGAGCGCGTTGATCGCCATCTTCGGCGTCGGAGGCCCGGTGATCTCGACGCGGCGGTCCCGGAGGTCGGCGGGCGCGCCGGCGACCGTCCACTCCCCCGCGCGCACGTCGGCGGTCTCGGGCAGGAAGTCGAGACGACCGGTGCGGGCGACCTCCTCGCGCCGCGCGGCGCGAGCGGCGAGGAGCTCGTCGCGGCGTCCGCCGAACCGGCGCTGGAGCCCCGCGACGAAGTCGAGCGCGTCCGGGGTGAGGATCTCGTCGGACCGCTCGACGGCGGGTCCGTGGACGGCGACGGCCGTGGTGGTGGTCATGGTGTGTCCTTTCTGCGGGGCGGCCGGGCTGACGACGGTGCGTCAGGACCGGGACGCCGACCCGACGTGGTGGCCCGACGTGGTGCTCCCCTGAGCCTGCTCCGCGCGGCCGCGCTCCGCGACCTCGGCGACGGCGCGCGCGACGGCCTTGGAGACCGCGGGCTCGAACACGCTCGGCACGATGTAGCTCGCGCTGAGCTCCTCGGGCGCGACGGCGTCCGCGATCGCGACGGCCGCAGCGCGCAGCATCTCGTCGGTGATCTCGCTCGCGCCGACGTCGAGCAGGCCGCGGAACAGCCCCGGGAAGGCGAGCACGTTGTTGATCTGGTTCGGGTAGTCGCTGCGGCCCGTCGCGACGACGGTCGCGTGCTGCGCCGCGGCGATGGGGTCGACCTCGGGCGTCGGGTTCGCGAGCGCGAAGACGATCGCGTCGTCGGTCATCGTCGCGACGTCGTCGCCCGTGAGGATGTTGGGACCGGAGACGCCGATGAACACGTCGGCCCCGGCGAGACCCTCGCGGAGCGTGCCGGTGAAGCCCTCGGCGTTGGTCGTCTCGGCGAGGCGACGGCGGTGGTCGTCCGTGAGGTTCGCGCCCGGGTGGATCGCGCCGTGGCGGTCGAACGCGACGATGTGCCGCGCACCCTGCCCCTGGAGCAGGGAGATGATCGCGTTGCCCGCCGCGCCCACGCCGGAGACGACGATGCGCACGTCCTCGATCGTCTTGCCGACCACCCGCAGCGCGTTGGTCAGCGCCGCGAGGACGACGATAGCCGTGCCGTGCTGGTCGTCGTGGAACACGGGGATGTCGAGCTCCTCGCGCAGCCGGCGCTCGATCTCGAAGCAGCGCGGCGCCGAGATGTCCTCGAGGTTGATCCCGCCGTACACGGGGGCGATCGCCTTGACCGTGCGGATGATCTCCTCGGTGTCGGTCGTGTCGAGGCACACGGGCCAGGCGTCGACGCCCGCGAACTGCTTGAACAGCGCGGCCTTGCCCTCCATGACGGGGAGCGCGGCGGCCGGGCCGATGTCGCCCAGGCCGAGGACGGCGGTCCCGTCGGTCACGACCGCGACGGTGTTGCGCTTGACCGTCAGCCGGCGTGCGTCCTCGGGGCGCTCGGCGATGGCGAGGCACACGCGCGCCACGCCGGGCGTGTAGGCGCGGGCGAGGTCGGCGCGGTGGCGCAGCGGCACCTTGGGGTTGACCTCGAGCTTGCCGCCGAGGTGCATGAGGAACGTCGCGTCGCTCACGTGGCGCACGGTGATGCCGTCGAGCGCGCTCAGCGCGTCGCGGATGCGCTCCACGTGCGCTGCGTCGACGGTGTCCGCCGTGACGTCGACGACGAGGCGGTCCGCGCCCGACTCCGACACGTCGACACCCGTGATCGCGGCGCCGGTCGCGCTCACCGCGGCGACGAGGTCGCTCGCGGTGCGGTGCCCGCTCGGGGCCTCGACCCGCAGCGTGATGGAGTAGCTCGGGCTGGTCGCGGCGGCCTTCGCCGTCGGGGCCTGCGTCTCCGGGGCCTTCGTCTCGGACGTCATGTTCGTTCCTTCTTCTCGTATGCTGAGGCGTGTCTTCCGTGATGCGGAAGGGAGCGCGGGACGGTCCCGCACTGCTCTGACGAGGTACGCACCCTGCGTCGGGCGGCACCAGGTGGACAGGAGATCGTGAGATGGCCGAGATCTCGGCGGCGACGGAGCCGACGGAGAGCCAGCCGGGCGCACGGCCCGCGAAGCCCGCCGGGGGCGTGCAGTCCGTGGACCGGGCGATCGAGCTGCTCGAGCTGCTCGCCGACTTCGGCGGCGAGTCGGGGCTCAGCGAGCTCGCGCAGCACGCCGGGCTGCCCCTGCCGACGATCCACCGGCTGCTCCGGACGCTGCTCGCCCAGGGCTACGTGCGCCAGACGCCGTCGCGGCGGTACACCCTCGGCCCGCGCCTCATCCGGCTCGGCGAGTCGGCGGGCCGCCAGCTCGGCGCCGGCGCCCGCCCCTACCTCGAGCAGCTCGCCCGCGACCTCGGCGAGTCGGCGAACCTCGCGATGATCGACCGCGACATGGCGGTCTACGTCGCCCAGGCGTCGTCGAGCCACTCGATGCGGATGTTCACCGAGGTGGGCCGGCGCGTCTTCACCCACTGCACGGGCGTCGGCAAGGCCGTGCTCGCCCAGCTCCCCGACCAGACGGTGCGCGAGATCATGGGCCGGGTCGGCATGCCGCCCGCGACCGACCAGTCGATCACCGACGTCGACGCGCTCCTCACGGAGCTCGCGGCGACGCGCGAGCGCGGGTACGCGATCGACGACGGCGAGCAGGAGCTCGGCGTGCGCTGCTTCGCTGTCGCGGTGCCCGACGCCCCGACCCCCACGGCCCTGTCCGTCTCGGGCCCCGCGGCCCGGGTGACGTACGAGTTCGGGGAGCGTGCCGTGCCGGTGCTGCACCGCGTCGCGAGCGAGCTCACGCGCGAGCTCATCACCGCCGCGCCCTGAGGCGGCGCCGGGGTGCGACGGTGCGGGCGCGCCCTGCCGGACCGCGGGTGCTCCGCGGTCGGGCAGGGCGCGTCCGTCCGTCACGGTCGGCTCAGCAGAACCCGGTGACGGTCGCCCAGGCGCGCGGCTCGGCCGGCTCGCCCTCGCGCTGGACCGTGGCCTCGATGAGGCCGTACGGGCGGTCCGCCGCGTAGAAGACCTCGTTCGGGTTGTCGAGGCCGAACGGCGCGAGGTCCACGAGGAAGTGGTGCTTGTTCGGCATCGAGAACTTGATCTCGGCGATCTCCGGGATGGCCTCGAGGACCGCCTTGCCCATCGCGAACAGCGTCTGCTGGAGCGCGAGCGAGTGGGTCGTCGCGAACGCCTCGAGCTGGATCGCGCGGACCTTCGCGTACACGGCGTCGAAGTCGACGTCCGTCGTCGTGTAGCGCCACCGCGAGGTGACCGACGTCGCGAGGATGCGGTCGTTCGTCTCCACGAGCGTCGTGTAGCGGTCGCGCGGGAACCCGTGGAACTCCGAGCCCGTCGACTTGAGCACGACGAGGTCCGTGAGGCCCGAGACGACGAAGACCTCGTCGCCGTCGCGCTGGACGACCGTCGTGCGCGTCTCCTGGTTGTTCCGGACGAACGCGTGGTCGTGCTCGCCGTCCGCGGTCTCGATGCGGTTCCAGGTGTACTGCTCGATCTCCCAGCGACCACCCTCGATCCACTCGAAGTCCTCGACGAAGTGCTGGCCGAGGCGGATCGCGAAGTCCTCGATCGCGCCGACGCCGTCGCGGGCGAACGCGTAGATCGTGTTCTTCTGGGTGTCGGTGGCGACGCACCTGGAGTTGTCGCCCTCCAGGTGCGTGGCCTCCTGCCCGCCCCGCAGCTGCGAGGAGACGTTGAGATCCGTGATCTCGTGGCGAGGCGTGGCGCGGTCGACGCGCACGAGGCGCACCTCCGCCTTGCCCCACTGGTTGTCGCCCAGGACGATGGCCCCGCTGCTCTGCGTGGCCGCCGGCTGCTCGGCGGTCGTGGTGGTGCTCATGTCAGCTCCCTCGATAGGTCGAGTAGGCGAACGGGCTGAGCAGGACGGGGACGTGGTAGTGCTGCTCAGCGCTCGCCACCCGGAAGACGATGACGACCTCCGGGTAGAAGGACACGGTGTCTCGCCGGTCGAAGTACTCGGCCGTGTCGAACACGAGCCGGTACGTACCGGGGACGAGGGTCTCGGGCCCGAGCTGGGGCACGCGGCCGTCGTCGTTCGTGCGGGAGGACGCCACCAGGGACCAGCCCTGCCCCGTCGTCCTGTCCGCGATCTCCGGAGCCGCCTCCAGGCGGACGGCGATCCCCTCGGCGGGCCTACCGCTGGCCGCGTCGAGTACGTGCGTGGTGATGTGGCTGGCGTGGGTGCTCATGGGGTCAGCATTCCCTTCAGCCGCAGCGCGGCGATCTCGCGCAGGTTGCGGGCGGCGTTCGCCCGCTCGGTGTCGGCGTCGTTGCCGAGCCGCTCGGTGAGCTGCTCGAGGATCTCCTCGGCGCTGCGGCCGGCGGCGCGGATGAGGAACACGTGCCCGAACCGCTCCTCGTACGCGCGGTTGCCCTCGGTCAGCCGGCGCTGGACGTCGTCGTCGGACGTGTCGACGCCGGACTGCTCGGACCGCGACATGCTCGCGTCCGCCGCGTCGCCCTGTGCGCGCTCCCCGATCCGGGGGTGCCGGGACAGCGCCGAGTCGATCTCGGCGTCCGTCCAGGGGTCCGCCGCGGCGAGGGCGGCGTCGGCCGCGTCCTCGACGCTCGCGTACGGGCGGCCGGCGGCGACCGCGTCGGCCCACCGCCCGACGTGCGCGCACGCCAGGAGCGCATCGCGCGCCTCCTCCGGTGACAACCGGTTGAACTCGTCCAGCGTCATCGCCGCGTGTCCCTCTCGACGTCCGGCCCGGTCGGCGTGTGCGACACCGCCCGGACCTAGATTCCACATCTCGGAAGTTTGTTTCCGTCTTATGAATGTACGTCGGATCGCTCGGTCATGTCAACCACGGTCTCCCGCTGCGGGCACCACCGCACGTCACGAGCCCGAGCGCCACGGGACCCGGGCGCTCCCGCAGCACGCCGCAAGGACCGCACGCCCGCGAGAACCGCACGCCTCGGGGGACGGCGAAGGGCCCGGCAGCCGATGCTGCCGGGCCCTCCCGTCTCGTCCGTGCGCGCGAAAGCGTCGTCCGACGGCTCAGGGTGCGCCGAGGCCCGCCCTGAACTCGTCCTCGAGGATGCTCATGACCGTCGCGTCCGCCCACCCGTCGCCGTCGCGGTAGACGTCGCGCAGCCGGCCCTCCTCACGGAAGCCGAGGGACTCGTAGAGCATCCGCGCCCGCGGGTTGATGCTCAGCACGTCGAGGCTCACGCGGTGCAGGTGCGGCCCCTCGTGGTGCTCCCCCTCGACGTCGGTCGCGCCCTCGAACGCGAACCGCAGCACCTCGAAGATCGCCTCACGACCGTAGCCGCGGCCCCGGTAGTTCGGGAGCAGCGCGAGGCGGAGGTTCGCCGAACGGGCGTCCTCGTCGAGGTCGTTGAGCACGATCTCGCCGATCATCTCGTCGCTCACCAGCTGGCCGTCGCGCACGGCGCCCGCGGTGATCGCCCAGTCGTAACGACCCTCGCGGTCGCTGATCGTCGCCGACCACTCGTCGATCTGGTCGCGCGTGAACGTCGCGGTCGTCCCCGTGAGCCGGTTCGACTCCGGGTCCTGGAGCGACTCCCACATGCGGTCGGCGTCCCGCGCCTCGATCGGGCGCAGGCGCACCATCTCCCCGAGCAGGACCGGTCCGCGCGTCACGGCGTCAGCCGATCCGCTCGAGGATGAGCTCGCGCACCCGACCGGCGTCCGCCTGACCGCGCGTCGCCTTCATGACGGCGCCGATGATCGCGCCGACCGGACCGAGGTTGCCGCCCCGGACCTTCTCGACGACGTCCGGCTGCGCGGCCAGCGCCTCGTCGATCGCGGCGAGCAGCGCGCCGTCGTCGGACACGACCTCGAGCCCCCGGGCGGTCACGACCGCCTCCGGGTCCCCCTCGCCGGCGAGCACGCCGTCGAGGACCTGGCGCGCGAGCTTGTCGTTGATCCGGCCCGCGTCGACCAGCCCCTGGAGCGCCGCGACCTGGGCGGGCGTCACGGGCAGCTCCTCGAGCGCGACCTCGTCCTGCTTCGCGCGACGGGCGAGCTCGCCCATCCACCACTTGCGCGCGCCGGCCGGGCTCGTCCCTGCGGCGACGGTCGCCTCGATGAGGTCGATCGCGCCCGCGTTGACGACGTCGCGCATCTCCGCGTCCGCGTAGCCCCACTCGCCCTGGAGGCGACGGCGGCGCGCGACCGGGAGCTCCGGGAGCCCGGCACGGATCTCCTCGATCCACTCGCGCGGCGGCGCGATCGGCACGAGGTCCGGCTCCGGGAAGTACCGGTAGTCCTCGGCGTCGGACTTCACGCGCCCGGACGTCGTGATGCCGGTGTCCTCGTGCCAGTGCCGCGTCTCCTGGATCACGGTGCCGCCCGCGTCGAGCACGGCGGCCTGGCGCGAGACCTCGTACCGGACGGCCCGCTCGACGGAGCGGAAGGAGTTGACGTTCTTCGTCTCCGTCCGGGTGCCGAGCGGCGACTCGGGCGTCGGACGCAGGGAGAGGTTCACGTCGGCGCGGACGTTGCCGCGCTCCATGCGGGCCTCGGACACGTCGAGCGCACGGAAGATGTCACGCAGCGTCTGGACGTAGGCACGCGCGACCTCGGGGGCGCGGTCGCCCGCGCCCGTGATCGGCCGCGTGACGATCTCCACCAGCGGGATGCCGGCCCGGTTGTAGTCGACGAGCGAGTACTCCGCGCCGTGGATGCGGCCGGTCGCGCCACCCACGTGGGTGTTCTTGCCGGCGTCCTCCTCCATGTGCGCGCGCTCGATCTCGACGCGGAACACGGTGCCGTCCTCGAGCTCGACGTCGAGCCACCCGTCGTACGCGATGGGCTCGTCGTACTGCGACGTCTGGAAGTTCTTCGGGACGTCCGGGTAGAAGTAGTTCTTGCGCGCGAACCGGCAGGTCTCGGCGATCTGGCAGTTGAGCGCGAGGCCGATGCGGATCGCGTACTCGACGGCCTTGCCGTTGACGACCGGCAGCGCGCCCGGGAGCCCGAGGGACACCGGGGTCACCTGGGTGTTGGGCTCCGCGCCGAAGCTCACCTCGGCGGGGCAGAACATCTTGGTCAGCGTGCCGAGCTCGACGTGCACCTCGATCCCGATGACGGGGTCGTAGCGGCGCGTGGCGTCGGCGTAGTCGACGAGGTCGACGGTCGTGGCGGTCATCCGACCTGGCCTTCCTTCTCGATGGTGGCCGTGGGCAGCGCCGGCGCGCGGTCGAGCAGGGGGCCGCCCCACGCGCTCAGGAGCGCGGACTCGAGCGCGGCGCCCACCCGGTACATGCGATCGTCGGCCTTGGCCGGCGCGAGGATCTGGAACCCGACGGGCAGGCCGTCGTCCGACAGGCCCGCCGGGACCGACATGCCGGGGACGCCCGCGAGGTTCGCGGGGATCGTCGCGACGTCGTTGAGGTACATCGCCAGCGGGTCGTCGAGCTTCTCGCCGAACCGGAACGCCGTGGTCGGCGCCGTCGGGGAGACGAGGACGTCCGCGTGCTCGAAGGCAGCGGCGAAGTCGCGCTGGATGAGCGTGCGGACCTTCTGCGCGCTCCCGTAGTAGGCGTCGTAGTAGCCCGCCGACAGCGCGTACGTGCCGAGGATGATGCGGCGCTTCACCTCGTCGCCGAAGCCCGCGCCGCGGGTCGCGGCCATGACGCGCTCGGCGGTCACCGGGCCCTCCTCCGGCTCGACGCGCAGGCCGAAGCGCATGCCGTCGAACTTCGCGAGGTTGCTCGACGCCTCCGACGGCATGATGAGGTAGTACGCGCCGAGCGCGTACTCGAAGTGCGGGCAGGAGACCTCGACGATCTCCGCGCCCAGACCGCGCAGGAGGTCGAGCGACTGCGCGAACCGCGCGCTGACGCCCTCCTGGTAGCCCTCGCCGTTGAGCTCCTTGACGACGCCGACGCGCACGCCCGACAGGTCGCCCGTGGCGCCCTGGACCGCCGCGTCGACGAGCGCCGGCGCGCGGCCGGGGATCGACGTCGAGTCGCGCGGGTCGTAGCCCCCGATGAGCTCGTGCAGCAGGGCCGAGTCGAGCACGGTACGCGTGACGGGACCCGCCTGGTCGAGCGACGACGCCATCGCGATGAGGCCGTAGCGCGAGACCCCGCCGTAGGTGGGCTTCACGCCGACGGTGCCGGTGACGGCACCGGGCTGGCGGATCGAGCCGCCCGTGTCCGTACCGATCGCGAGCGGCGCCTCGAACGCGGCCACCGCGGCGGCCGAACCGCCACCCGACCCGCCCGGGATGCGGTCGAGGTCCCACGGGTTGCGCGTGTTGCCGAACGCCGAGTGCTCGGTCGACGAGCCCATCGCGAACTCGTCCATGTTCGTCTTGCCGAGGATCGGCAGCCCCGCGGCGCGGATCTTCTCGACGAGCGTGGCGTCGTAGGGCGGGATCCAGCCCTCGAGGATCTTGGAGCCGGCGGTCGTCGGCATGCCCCGGGTCACGACGACGTCCTTGACGGCGATCGGGACACCTGCCAGCGGGTGCAGCTCCTCGCCCGCGACGCGTCGCTCGTCGACCGAGCGCGCGGTCGCCAGCGCCTCCTCGGCATTCACGTGGAGGAACGCGTTCACGGCGCCGTCGACGGCGACGATCCGGTCGAGGTGCGCCTGGGTGGCGTCGACGCTCGAGAAGTCACGTGCGGTCAGCCCCTCCGCCAGCTCCGCGGCGGACAGTCGGGTCAGGTCCTCGCTCATCTCACTCCTCCCCGAGGATCTGCGGGACGGCGAAGCGCCCGTCCTCGGCCGACGGCGCCGCGGCGAGCACGTCCTCGACCGGCAGCGGCGGCTCGGGGATGTCGTCCCGGAAGACGTTGGTCATCGGGAGCGGGTGGCTCGTCGCAGGGACGTCGGGCGTCGCGACCTCGCTGACCTTGGCGATGGCGTCGACGATCACGTCGAGCTCGCCGGAGAGCCGGTCCAGCTCCTCGGGTCGCAGATCGATGCGGGCCAGCGCGGCGACGCGCGCGACCTCGTCACGGGAGATGGTGGACATGGTCGCCATTCTAGTGGGGACCGACGCCGTGCCCACCGCGCCGCCGGCCCTCCCACCACGCGGGCGACCGAGACCGTGCCGCCGAAGGGAACCCCAGCCCCGCGAGGAAGAACCGTGGTAGCGCGAGGTAGAACCGTGGTTCGGCGAAGTGGGCGCGGTCGGGCCCCAAGCCCGCGGGGTCGGGTCCGCGGCGCGGGTGGTCTCGGTGCTCGGGGCTGCGGCGCCGTCACCCCAGCCCTTCGGCCGTAAGTACTAGGAGCGCCGCTCTGACGCCCCTTCGCATCCGAGCTCACCCCCACCGCTCAGCCATCGGCGCACGTCGCAGCAGTGCGGAAGGCGGTGGGCAGCGACATGCGGCGACCGGAGGTGGCGGCGGAGCTTCGTTCGCGAAGTCGACACCGCGGGCGGGCGCCCGGGTGAGCGGAGACCAGGGTGAGACGACGCCGGACGGGGTGGGTGGTGGTGCCGCGTCGTGGCGGGCCTGGCGGGAGCCGCGAGGAACGAGCGGCGGATGGTAGACGCGGCACCACCACCCACCCCGGCCACCCAGGGCGACCGGACCGCCGTCGAGCACGGTGATCACGGCTCTACCTCGCGTAGGCGCGGGTCTACCTCGCGTGAGCGCGTGTCAGTCTCGGCCGGCCGTGAGATCGGTGAAAAGAGTCCGGAAATGCCGAAGGCCCACCCCGTGTGGGGTGGGCCTTCGGTGAAGGGTTGTCCGGCGGCGTCCTACTCTCCCACCCCGTCTCCAGGGCAGTACCATCGGCGCTGAAGGGCTTAGCTTCCGGGTTCGGTATGGGACCGGGCGTTTCCCCTTCGCTGTGACCGCCGTAACTCTTGGTGGTTCGGGAACCGCACAGTGGACGCGTAGCAAAAAGTTGTTGGTGTTGAAGTTGTCGGCTGATTAGTACCGGTCAGCTGCACGGGTCTTTCGTCCCCGCTTCCACGTCCGGCCTATCGACCCAGTGTTCTGCTGGGTGCCTCTCACCCCGTAGGGTATGGAAACCTCATCTTGAAGCAGGCTTCCCGCTTAGATGCTTTCAGCGGTTATCCCTTCCGAACGTAGCCAACCAGCGGTGCTCCTGGCGGAACAACTGGCACACCAGAGGTTCGTCCGTCCCGGTCCTCTCGTACTAGGGACAGCCCTTCTCAAGTTTCCTGCGCGCGCAGCGGATAGGGACCGAACTGTCTCACGACGTTCTAAACCCAGCTCGCGTACCGCTTTAATGGGCGAACAGCCCAACCCTTGGGACCTACTCCAGCCCCAGGATGCGACGAGCCGACATCGAGGTGCCAAACCATGCCGTCGATATGGACTCTTGGGCAAGATCAGCCTGTTATCCCCGGGGTACCTTTTATCCGTTGAGCGACGGCGCTTCCACAAGCCACCGCCGGATCACTAGTTCCGACTTTCGTCCCTGCTCGACCTGTCAGTCTCACAGTCAAGCTCCCTTGTGCACTTGCACTCGACACCTGATTGCCAACCAGGCTGAGGGAACCTTTGAGCGCCTCCGTTACATTTTAGGAGGCAACCGCCCCAGTTAAACTACCCACCAGGCACTGTCCCTGGTCCGGATCACGGACCGAGGTTAGACATCCGAAGCGGCCAGAGTGGTATTTCAACGTTGACTCCACCCGCACTGGCGTACGGGCTTCACAGTCTCCCACCTATCCTACACAAGCCGCACCGAACACCAATACCAAGCTATAGTAAAGGTCCCGGGGTCTTTCCGTCCTGCTGCGCGTAACGAGCATCTTTACTCGTAGTGCAATTTCGCCGAGTTCGCGGTTGAGACAGCGGAGAAGTCGTTACGCCATTCGTGCAGGTCGGAACTTACCCGACAAGGAATTTCGCTACCTTAGGATGGTTATAGTTACCACCGCCGTTTACTGGGGCTTAAATTCTGAGCTTCACCCCGAGGGGTTGACCCGTCCTCTTAACCTTCCAGCACCGGGCAGGCGTCAGTCCGTATACATCGTCTTGCGACTTCGCACGGACCTGTGTTTTTAGTAAACAGTCGCTTCTCCCTGGTCTCTGCGGCCGTCCACGCTCCCACCGCGAGGGTGTTCACGCTTCGGGCCCCCCTTCTCCCGAAGTTACGGGGGCATTTTGCCGAGTTCCTTAACCACGATTCTCTCGATCGCCTTAGTATTCTCTACCTGACCACCTGAGTCGGTTTGGGGTACGGGCGGCTAGAACCTCGCGCCGAGGCTTTTCTTGGCAGCATAGGATCACCCAGTTCGCGCTTGTGCGCTCACCGTCAGCTCTCAGCCTCATGTCTGGCGGATTTGCCTACCAGACGGCCTACAGCCTTGGACGTGGTCTACCATCGCCACGCCGGGCTACCTTCCTGCGTCACCCCTGTTAATACGCTTACCTACTACCGGTTCGGGTCCCGCGCGCCCCTGTCCGGTGGCCCCGAAGGGCCGGTGGACAGGTTTGGGCGGTCAGCATCACCGGGCTCGGTATGGGCGGTTCTTCGCCGGTAGGAGAATATCAACTCCTTGTCCATCGACTACGCCTGTCGGCCTCGCCTTAGGTCCCGACTTACCCAGGGCGGATTAACCTGGCCCTGGAACCCTTGGTCATTCGGCGGACGGGTTTCTCACCCGTCTTTCGCTACTCATGCCTGCATTCTCACTCGTGTGGGCTCCACCACTGGGTTCCCCCGCGGCTTCACTGCCCACACGACGCTCCCCTACCCACCTGCGCCTCTGGACCACGAAGGCCTGAGTTGAGCGCAGATGCCACGGCTTCGGCGGTGTACTTGAGCCCCGCTACATTGTCGGCGCGGAATCACTTGACCAGTGAGCTATTACGCACTCTTTCAAGGGTGGCTGCTTCTAAGCCAACCTCCTGGTTGTCTGTGCAACTCCACATCCTTTCCCACTTAGCACACGCTTAGGGGCCTTAGCCGGTGGTCTGGGCTGTTTCCCTCTCGACTACGGAGCTTATCCCCCGCAGTCTCACTGCCACGCTTCCACTTACCGGCATTCGGAGTTTGGCTGACGTCAGTAACCTTGTAGGGCCCATCGGCCATCCAGTAGCTCTACCTCCGGCAAGAAACACGTGACGCTGCACCTAAATGCATTTCGGGGAGAACCAGCTATCACGAAGTTTGATTGGCCTTTCACCCCTAACCACAGGTCATCCCCCAGGTTTTCAACCCTGGTGGGTTCGGTCCTCCACGCGGTCTTACCCGCGCTTCAACCTGCCCATGGCTAGATCACTTCGCTTCGGGTCTAGACCCAGCGACTATGGGCGCCCTATTCGGACTCGCTTTCGCTACGGCTTCCCCACACGGGTTAACCTCGCCACTGAGCACTAACTCGCAGGCTCATTCTTCAAAAGGCACGCTGTCACCCCAACCAAGGAGGCTCCAACGGATTGTAGGCACACGGTTTCAGGTACTATTTCACTCCCCTCCCGGGGTACTTTTCACCTTTCCCTCACGGTACTGGTCCGCTATCGGTCACTAGGTAGTATTTAGGCTTAGCAAGTGGTCTTGCCAGATTCACACGAGATTTCTCGGGCCCCGTGCTACTTGGGATCCCCTTCGGGAGGCCGCACCATTTCGTCTACCGGACTCGCACCGTCTGTGGTCCGCCTTTCAATGCGGTTCGACTATGACACGACTTTCTGACTCCCCGGCGGACTGTCAGATCCACCAGAAGGGTCCCACAACCCCGAACACGCAACGCCTGACAGCTTTAACACGCGCCCGGTTTGGCCTCATCCGCTTTCGCTCGCCACTACTCACGGAATATCTCTTCCTGTCGGTACTGAGATGTTTCACTTCCCGACGTTCCCTCCACACACCCTATATATTCAGGTGCGGGTCACACGACATGACTCGTGCGGGGTTCCCCCATTCGGAAACCCTCGGATCACAGCTCGTTTGCCAGCTCCCCGAGGCTTATCGCAGGCTACCACGTCCTTCTTCGGCTCCTAGTGCCAAGGCATCCACCCTGTGCCCTTAAAAACTTCAACAAAAACAACAAAACTGCAGAGAACCAAGAACCACACCCGAAGGTGTGTCTTGATCTTTACAAAGATGCTCGCGTCCACTGTGCAGTTCTCAAACAACCAACGACCCCGACCCCCACCAGGACCCGCCTACCCAACCTCCCAGGAGGAGATCGAGCGGTTCGTGGTCCGGAGACCGGCCCGTACCAGGCACCCCACCAACCGGTGGCCGGTGACCTGAGGACCCAACAGTGTGCTCGACAAGCCCCCCACCCTCACCCGTGATGTTCCACCACCACCCCACCCGACCCCGAAGGACCGGACGGGCCGGCAGGTACTGACACCAGCAAGACCAGAAGACTCTTTCGTCAATGTTCCACCCATGAGCAACCACCCACCACACGTGCGGCGATGGCGTGGCACCTGAACAACCCACCCACCAGCAAAGCCGGCCAGGCGAGTGTTGGTAGCTCCTTAGAAAGGAGGTGATCCAGCCGCACCTTCCGGTACGGCTACCTTGTTACGACTTAGTCCCAATCGCCAGTCCCACCTTCGACCACTCCCCCCGCGAACGGTTGGGCCATGGGCTTCGGGTGTTACCGACTTTCGTGACTTGACGGGCGGTGTGTACAAGGCCCGGGAACGTATTCACCGCAGCGTTGCTGATCTGCGATTACTAGCGACTCCGACTTCATGGGGTCGAGTTGCAGACCCCAATCCGAACTGAGACCGGCTTTTTGGGATTCGCTCCACCTTACGGTATCGCAGCCCTTTGTACCGGCCATTGTAGCATGCGTGAAGCCCAAGACATAAGGGGCATGATGATTTGACGTCATCCCCACCTTCCTCCGAGTTGACCCCGGCAGTCTCCCATGAGTCCCCGGCATAACCCGCTGGCAACATGGGACGAGGGTTGCGCTCGTTGCGGGACTTAACCCAACATCTCACGACACGAGCTGACGACAACCATGCACCACCTGTGCACGAGTGTCCAAAGAGACCACCATCTCTGGTGGCTTCCCGTGCATGTCAAGCCTTGGTAAGGTTCTTCGCGTTGCATCGAATTAATCCGCATGCTCCGCCGCTTGTGCGGGCCCCCGTCAATTCCTTTGAGTTTTAGCCTTGCGGCCGTACTCCCCAGGCGGGGCACTTAATGCGTTTGCTGCGGCACGGAACTCGTGGAATGAGCCCCACACCTAGTGCCCAACGTTTACGGCATGGACTACCAGGGTATCTAATCCTGTTCGCTCCCCATGCTTTCGCTCCTCAGCGTCAGTTGCGGCCCAGAGACCTGCCTTCGCCATCGGTGTTCCTCCTGATATCTGCGCATTCCACCGCTACACCAGGAATTCCAGTCTCCCCTACCGCACTCTAGTCTGCCCGTACCCGATGCAAGCTCGAGGTTGAGCCTCGAGTTTTCACACCAGACGCGACAAACCGCCTACGAGCTCTTTACGCCCAATAATTCCGGACAACGCTTGCGCCCTACGTATTACCGCGGCTGCTGGCACGTAGTTAGCCGGCGCTTCTTCTGCAGGTACCGTCACTTGCGCTTCTTCCCTGCTGAAAGAGGTTTACAACCCGAAGGCCTTCATCCCTCACGCGGCGTCGCTGCATCAGGCTTTCGCCCATTGTGCAATATTCCCCACTGCTGCCTCCCGTAGGAGTCTGGGCCGTGTCTCAGTCCCAGTGTGGCCGGTCGCCCTCTCAGGCCGGCTACCCGTCGTCGCCTTGGTAGGCCATCACCCCACCAACAAGCTGATAGGCCGCGAGCCCATCCCTGACCGAAAAACTTTCCAACCACCCCCATGCGAAGGTAGCTCATATCCGGTATTAGCCCCGGTTTCCCGGAGTTATCCCGAAGTCAAGGGCAGGTTACTCACGTGTTACTCACCCGTTCGCCACTAATCCACCCAGCAAGCTGGGCATCATCGTTCGACTTGCATGTGTTAAGCACGCCGCCAGCGTTCGTCCTGAGCCAGGATCAAACTCTCCGTAAATGAACAACGCCCACCACCAAGCACAGCCCGGCAGTGAACAATCCATACGAAGCGAACCCAACCGGGTTCACAAAACTGGCATCAACACGAAAGATGACATCATCTTCCGAAATCAACCAAAGGAATCCCAGACACAACCAACCACCCCACCCGACGGGCGAAGACGATCAGCCATGCCACAGGGACAAAAAATTGGCATTGACTAACAAGCACACTGTTGAGTTCTCAAACAACCGACACACACC